>NZ_JAAKEE010000029.1:0-33279 GCF_011038995.1 Adlercreutzia sp. ZJ242 | reverse complement strand
GGTCCGCCGCGGGCGGGTCCGCAGGGGGAGGGCCGGCGCGCGGCCCCTCCCGCGGCGGGCCGCCTGCCGGGCGCGGGGCCCTACCCGCCGACGACGGCGCGCTCCTGCGCGAACAGGGCGCGCATCTCGCGCGCGAGCGCCGCGTGGTCGGGCTCCTCCAGAAGCGGGTCAACCTCCATGATCGCGCGCGCGTCGGCGTTCGCCGCCTCGATGATGCCCTGGTCGCGCACCACGTTCACCAGCTTGAGCGCCGAGGCGCCCGACTGCCGGTTGCCCAGTATGTCGCCCTCGCGGCGCAGCGACAGGTCGAACGCCGCGAGCTCGTAGCCGTCGTCGGTGGTCTCCATGGCGCGCAGGCGCGCGAGCGCCGCCTCCTGCTTCGAGGCCGACACCAAAAACACCTGCGCCGGGAGGCTGCCGCGCCCCACGCGCCCGCGCAGCTGGTGGAGCTGCGAGAGGCCGAAGCGGTCGGCGTCCTCCACGATCATCACGGTGGCGCGGGGCACGTCGACGCCTACCTCGATCACGGTGGTCGCCACGAGCACGCCGATCTCGCTCGCGCGGAAGCGGTCCATCACCGCCTGCTTCTCGGCCGCGGGCATGCCGCCGTGCAGAAGCGCCACCTCGTGGTCGGGAAACACCTTCGCGCTCAGAAACGCCGCCTCCTGCGTGGCGGCCGTCACGTCGTCGTCCGCCATGTCGGCGTCGTCCTCGATGGCCACCGTCGGGTGGAACGCCTCCTCGGCGTCCCCCTCGCGCGCCGCGGTCCCCTTGCCCGCCAGCTCGTCGCGCTCCTCGGAGCTCTTGCCGATGAGCGGGCACACCACGTACACCTGCTCGCCGCGCGCGAGCGCCGCCGCCGCCGCGTCGTAGGCGCGCCCGCGCTCGGACTTCGCCACCACGCACGTGGTGCGCCGCGCCGCGTCGTGCGGGCGGTGCCTGATGTAGGACAGCGTCAAGCTCCCGAACAGCGCGAGCGCGAGCGTGCGCGGGATAGGCGTGGCCGTGAGGAACAGCGCGTCGGGCGCCGCGCCCTTCGACAGGAGCTTCGCGCGCTGGTCGACGCCGAAGCGCTGCTGCTCGTCGATGACCGCGAGCGTGAGGCGGGGCGCGACCACGTCGTCCTCGAGCAGGGCGTGCGTGCCGATGAGCACGTCGATCTCCCCCGCCGCGGCGCGCGCGACCGCGTCCGCGCGCTCGGCGGCGCTCGTTGAGCCCGTGAGCAGCGCATACGTCACGCCCGCTGCGTCGAAGAGCACGCCCAGGCTCTTCGCGTGCTGGCGCGCGAGCACCTCGGTCGGCGCCATGAGGAACGCCTGCCCGCCCGTGTCGGCCGCGGCGGCCAGCGCGTGCGCCGCCACCACCGTCTTGCCCGTGCCCACGTCTCCCAAGAGCATGTGGTTCGCCACGCGCGGCGCCGCCATCACGCCGAGGATCTCGTCGCGCGCGGACGCCTGCTCGTCCGTGAGCGTGAAGGGCAGGCTCGCGGCGAGCGTGCGCAGGCGCGGGCCGTCCGTCACGTGCGCGACGGGCTCCACGTCGCGGCTGCGCTCGGCGGACTGCTGCATGAGGAAGAGCTCGAGCATGAGCAGCTCCTCGTAGGCCAGGCGCCGGCGCGCCTCATGCGCCTCGGGCATGGCCTGCGGGAAGTGGATGGCGCGCAGCGCGCACCCGCGGCTCATCAGCCGATACTTGGCCCGCAGGTCGAGCGGCAGCGGGTCGAGGACCCCGCACGTCGCCTCGAGCGCGTTTCCCACGAGCCGGCGCATCCACGCGGCCGACACCTTCTCGCACGCCGGGTGCACGGGGATGATCATGCCCGTGGCGGGCTCGTCGCCGAGCACCTCGAGGTAGGGGTTCGTCATGCGCTTGAAGCCGTAGCTGAACTCAACCTTGCCGGCCACGGCGACCTGCGCGCCCGCGCGCACCGTGTCCATGAGCCACGGCTGGCGGAAGGCCGTGACCACGAGGAGGCCCGTCTGGTCCACGAGCGCGATCTCCACGAGCGTGAGCTTCGGACGCGGGCGCTTGAGCTTGATCTCGTGCACCGTGCCCTGGATAGTGCACGCGGACCCGATGCGCGCCTCGGCCACCGTGCACACGCTCGAGAGGTCCACGTAGCGGCGCGGGTAGTGGGTGAGCAGGTCGCGCACCGTGCGGACGCCGAGCTTCTCGAGCGCGCCTGCGCGCGCCGGGCTCACGCCGCGCACCCGTGACGCCGGCGCGTCGAGCAGCAAGGTGGCCGCCAAACGATCAGGCGAGGCCGAAGCCCCGCCCTTCTCCTTTGCTTTGTCCTGTTTACCCAAAATAAAATCCTTCTCGCTCGCAGGTCGTTCGTAACGACAGCGAGGGTTCGTACGGTGCCTGAGATAGCCCCGCCTTTGGGCCAAGCGGCCTTCGCGCCGCGCCGCGCCCAAAACCGTGAACAGTCCTGCGGACTGTTCAGGACCAATCATGCGCCCGAGAGGGCGCGCCCTGAGCAGCTCAGCTGATCAGGGCCCAGGTGCCGTACGAAGCCGCAGCGGCAAGGTCGAATAAAAAATATAGTTTTTTATTCGACCGAAAGGACGATCGGGTAGAGCGGCTGCTCTCCGCGGTGGGAGTCGATCTCGAGGTCGTCGTAGGCTTCCTCGATGCGCTCAACGAGGGCCGCGAAGTCCTCGTCCGCCATGTCCTCGCCGGCGAGCAGCGTGAGCGTGTCGGCGTCCTCGGCCTCCATGGCCTCGAGCAGCCCCATCACCACGTCCTCCACCGACGAGCCCACCGCCTCGATGGCGCCGTCCGCGATGCCGATGACGTCACCCTCATGGATGGGGTTGTCGTGCGCGTCCTTGGAGTCCTTGATGGCGCAGGTGACCTCGCCGGTCCGCACCTCGGCGAACGCCTCGGTCATCTCGGCGACGTTGTCCTCGAGCGACGCGTCGGGGTCGATCGCGAACATGGCCGCGAACGCGGCCGGCACGCTCTTGGTGGGCACCACGCCGCAGGGGATCTCGGACAGCTCGCAGGCGCTCTGCGCCGCCATGATGATGTTGGAGTTGTTCGGCAGGATGACGACGGCATCGGCGTTCACCTGCCCCACGGCGTCGAGCAGGTCCTTCGTGGAGGGGTTCATGGTCTGCCCGCCCGAGACGACCACGTCGACGCCGAGGCTGCGCAGGATCTCGGCGTTGCCCTCGCCGGCCGCCACGGCCACGAACCCGAGCGGCTTGTGCTCGGCGGCCTGCTCCGCGGCGAGCTTCTCGGTGCGCTCGGCCGACTGCAGCTGCATGTTGTGGATAAACACCTCGGAGATCTGCCCGCGCTCCAAGAAGTACGCGAGCACCTGGTCAGGGTGGTTGGAGTGCACGTGCACCTTGAACTTCGGCGCGCTGCCCACGCACAGCTCGCAGTCGCCCATGGTGGCCAGGAACTCGAGCGCGTCGGCGGGGTCGAGCACCTCGGAGTCGACGAGGAACTCGTTGCAGTAGCGGTACGCCGAGCCCTCCCAGTCGTTGATCTGCTCGATCTCCACCTTCGGGGCCGCGGTGCGCGCGAACGCAAGCTCGTCGACCATCGTGCCGTCCTTGCCGAGCAGCGCCGCCGCGAACGAGTCGAGCAGGATGGCCAGGCCGAAGCCGCCGGCGTCGACCACGCCGTTCTCCTTCAGCACGGGGAGCAGCTCGGGCGTGCGCTGCACCGAGGCGTACGCCTCGGCCACGATGCACTCGATCGCGTCGACCGTGGAGAGGTTCGCCTTGCGCGCGTCGACGGCGGCGGCGCCGGAGTCGCGCAGCACCGTGAGGATGGTGCCCTCGACGGGCTTGCGCACCGCCTGGAAGGCCACCTCGACGGCCTTCTCGAAGGCCGCGGCCACCGTCTCGGTGGTGAGCGCCTCGGCGCCCGCGCTGCCCTCGCACAGGCCGCGAAGGATCTGCGAGGTGATGACGCCCGAGTTGCCGCGCGCGCCCATGAGGGCGCCCGTGGTGATGGCCTTGCGGATCTCGGCCCCGCTCGCCCCGATGGGCAGGCGCGCGACGTTGCTCACCACGCTCTCGATGGTGAGCGACATGTTCGTGCCCGTGTCGCCGTCGGGGACGGGGAACACGTTGAGGCGGTTGACTTCTTCCTTGCGCGCGCTCAAAGCCTTGCTCGCCGCCGCGATGGCGTTCAGCACGTCGTTGGATGAGTAGGTGGTTGACATGGCGGTTCGTTCTCTCCTTAATGATGCGAGCGCGCGGCGGCAGATCCCCTTGCGCGCGCCCTCCCGAAAGCGGGGCTAGCGGCGTACCTTGACGTCCTGCACGTGTACCTCCACGCCTTCCAGAGGAACGCGCGCGTACTCCTTCAGCGCGAAGCTCACCTGGTCGATGAGGTTCTGCGAGACGGTGCTGATGTTGGTGCCGTACTCGATGACGACGTAGAGCTCCACGTGGATGCCCTCGTCAGTGGTGTTGACAACGACGCCGCGGCGCAGGCGCGACGCAGGAAGGATCTTTGCAATGCCGTCAGCGGCGTTCGGGGCGGTCATGCCCACCACGCCGTAGCACTCCATGGCGGCGTTTCCGACGATGTCGGCCAGCACGTCATTGGCAACGTGGAGATTACCGGGAATGCTCATGCTCATGATGCTCCTTTCATGTGTCAGCGGCGCCGCGGCGCGCACGCGAGCCACGCACGCGCGAGCCTGCGGAACCGCCGTAAGCTCATCTTATGCAGTATAGCGCATGGGCTAAACGCGCGATGGCAGGCTTGCGCAGGCAGGCGCCCATATTCCATAAATTATTCTTGAAGGGATGTTGTTTTATGTGATATAGTATTAGGGCTTTTTTGTCCTAACCGGTTTAGGCCGAGAATATTATTGGAGTTGATACGAATGTCTAAGATTTGCGAAGTTTGCGGTAAGAAGCCTGTTGCTGGTCGCAGCATCAGCCACTCCCATCGTGTGACCAACCGCTGGTTCAAGCCCAACGTGCAGAAGGTGACCATCAAGGACGCCAAGGGTCACGTGCGCAAGGCCAACGTGTGCACCTCCTGCCTGAAGGCCGGCAAGGTCGAGCGCGCCTAAAGGCCCGCTCGCGAGCCTGCTTCGCTCACGGCATCGAAAAGCCCGCTCGCGCGGGCTTTTTTGCGTTAGGGAGATTTATGCGGGCTTCTCGCTACGCTTCCCTACTCTACGATGAGGAGGCGCTTGCAGGAGGGGCAGGTGCCGAGGGGCGCGTGGGCCTTCAGCTCGATGAGGCGGCCGCCCTCGATGGCGGCGCGGCACACGCCGCAGCGGTCGCCGTTCAGCGCGCCGACCGCCACGCCGCCGGTGCGCGCGGCGGTCTTCTCGTAGAGCCTCAGCACCGCCGGGGTCATGCGGCTGGCGAGCTCGGCGCGCTCGGCCTCGAGCTTGGCGACGCCCATCTTGAGCGCGCCGCCCTCCCGCTTGAACGACTCGACCGCGCGGGCCTCGGCGGCGTCGATGTCGGAGAGCGCGCGCAGCACCTGCGTCTCGAGCTGCGTGATCTTGTCGAGCTCGTCGCTCGCCTTCGCGCGGTCGTCCGCGAGCTTGGCGCGGCGCTTGGCGATGCCCGCGAGCTCCTTGGTGCGCGCCTCGACGTTGCGGTAGTTGCCGCTGGCCGCCTCGATGGCCGCCTGCGTGCCCGCCTCCTTCTTCGCAAGCGAGGCGTCCTCGTCGCTGATGCGGGAGAGGCGCTGCGCGGCGTCCTTCTTGAGGGCGTCGACCTTGGCGCGCTTGCCGCCTACGGCCTCGCGCTTCTTGCGCGCCTCCATGATGACGGCGCGCTGCGGGAGCTCTTCGAGCTGCTTGTTCAGGCGCAGGATGTCCAGGTCGATCTGCTGGATCTGAAGCAGGCCGGCGATGTCGTCGTGCTGGGCTTCCATGGTGTGACCCCCTTGCTTGCGAAGTGATGGTTCAACTATACGCCAAGACGCGCGCCCTGGCGCCCGCGTTTTCCGCAGCGCGCGCGAAAACCGCCCGGCGCCGCCCCACGGCTCAAGCGAGTCCGGCTGCCCGACCGCCGCCCAACGCGCGGCTCAGACATCCGGCAGCCGCCCCATGCGCGGCCCGGCGGCCTGGCCGTAACCCAATGCGCAGCCCGGCTGCCTGGCGACGCTAGACGCGCAGCGCCTCGGGCGCCGCCCAGTTGCCCGACTGGTCGATCACCATGATGGCGTCCTTCGCCACGCCCACGCGCGCGAGCGCCTCGGCCAGCACCGCCACGAGCGGAAGCTCGCTCACGTCGTGCCCGAGCTCGACGACGGCCAGGCCCGCGCCCGAGAGGTCGAGCGCCTCGTGGTACTTCACCTCGCCGCAGACGAGGCAGTCCGCCCCCGCCGCAAGCGCCGCGCGGCCGCAGGTCCCCGCCGAGCCCGTGGCCGTCACCACCGTGCGCAGCGAGCGGTCGAACTCGCCCCACACGCGCGGCGCCCTCCCGAACACCGCCGTGCAGCGCGCGGCCAGCTGCGCGAGCGTGCGCGGCCCGTCGCCGGCGGCAGGCACGTCGCAGATCTGCCCGTACCCCTTGCGCCTCGAGCCCGAGAGCGGCTCGACGAAGCGGCCCGTGAACGCGAGCCCCAGCATGCCCGGCAGCACGCGCGCGGCCTGCGGGCTCACGTCGAGCGCCGTGTGGAAGTCCATGAGCGCCACGCGGTTCTGGATGGCGGCCCACACGCCTGCGCCGGGGCTCGTCGCCACCGAGCTTCCGGGCGCGAACGACGTCGGCGGCGCGAGGAAGGCGGGGTGATGCGTCACGAGCACGTTGGCGCCGCCGCGGGCGGCCTCGCGGATGGCGGCCACCGTGGGGTCGAGCGCCACGGCCACGCGCT
This sequence comes from Adlercreutzia sp. ZJ242, assembly GCF_011038995.1. NCBI lineage: Bacteria > Bacillati > Actinomycetota > Coriobacteriia > Eggerthellales > Eggerthellaceae > Adlercreutzia > Adlercreutzia sp. ZJ242. The sequence continues at coordinate 26,466 of NZ_JAAKEE010000029.1, read as the reverse complement.
CGACGGGAAGCGCCGCCTCCCCCACCAGAAGGCCCGTGCGGTCCCACTCCTCCGCGTCCTGCGCGGGGAACTCCTTGAGCAGCGCCGCCTCGAGCGAGCCGACGGTGAACGCCGGCGTCGCCTTGGCGATGGCGCGGGCCGGGCGCTTGACGAGCGCCCCCCTCTTCGACGCCTCCTCGCCGCTCGACGTTCCCTGGGGGTCTCTTCGGTTGAACAGCGCCATGATGCCTCCTTCGTCCGATCTGCCGCGCGCTGCCGAGTCTGCTCGGGCACGGGCCGGACAGGCTCGCGCCCGAGCCGAGCCCGTGCGCGCCCGAGCGCGCGCAGCGCTTACTCGATGGTAATGGTTCGGCGGTCGCCCGTGGCCGTCGGGACGGTGACGACCCGGTAACCCGCCTCGTACAGGGCCGCGTAGCCGCGCTCGATGTCGCGCGCCACGTTGGCCGGCTCGTGCGCGTCGGTGCCCACCGTGCAGGGGACGCCTGCGCGGCAGAACGCCCGCAGGAGCGCGGGCGCGGGGAACATCTCGGCGCAGGCGTAGTAGCTGCCCGAGGTGTTCAGCTCGATCATGCGCCCGCCGGCCGCCGCCGCCTCGGCCGCCGCCTCGTAGAGGGGCGCCACGTCGTAGCTGGGGTAGTAGTTGAACTTCTTCGCGAGGTCAGGATGCGACATCACGTGGTAGGGCTGCGCCGCGTCGGACGCCGCGTCGCACCACAGCTCGAAGTAGCGCTTCCAGATGGCGTCGGGCGCGCCGGGCTCCTCCCAGCGGTCGCGCTGGGCCGGGTCGTCGAAGGCCCAGGTGTCCACGAAGTGCACCGAGCCGAGCCGCAGCGCGAAGGGCGCCAGGTCTGCCTCGGTGATCACGCGGTCCTCGTCATCGCCGAGGTAGTCCATCTCGACGCCCGTGATGATCTCGAGCCTCGGATGCGCGCGGCGCGCGGCCTCGACGGCCTCCAAGTACCGCGGCATGTTCTCGGGCAGCACCGAGAGGTACTCGTCGGGGTCGAACGCCGGCGTGAGCGGGTAGTGCTCGGTGAACGCCAGCGTGGTGACGCCCGCCGCCTCCGCAGCGGCCGCGTACTCCTCGATCTCGCCGACCCCGTGCCCGCAGTACTTGGAGTGGCAGTGCGTGTTGATGAGTTCCATTCTCATGTTCCGTTCGTTGCTGACGCAACAAGCGGAATCGTCGACGCTGCGGGCACTTGAGGCGATCCACCTGCCCCCTTGTGCGCTGCACGGCGCGTACCGAAACGCTTGGCAGCGCGGCGGGGCCATGCGAATCACCTCAAGCACCCTCGCTGACTTTTCCGCATGCTACGTGATTTCCTTTGCCGTAGCCTACTTTACCATTCAAGCGCTCTCGGGACGGCGGCGAGGAACGCGTCGACGTCCTCACGCGTGGTGTAGCGGCCCATCGACACGCGCAGGGCACCGTAGGCGGCGTCCCCCTGCACGCCGATGGCGCGCAGGACGTGGCTCGGCTCGAGCGAGTGCGACGAGCACGCGCTGCCGCCCGAGACGCCGAAGCCCATCATGTCGAAGCGCAGGATGAGCGTCTCGCTCTCGAGGCCGTCGACGAGCACGTGCACGATGTTGGGCAGGTAGTCGCGCGCGCCGGGAGCCACCGGCACCGTGGCGCTCACGGGCCCGAACGCCGCGAGGCCCGCGTAGAGCTGGTCGCGCAGCGCACGCAGGCGCTCGGCCTCGGCCTCGGCGCCCTCCACCGCCGCCGTGACCGCCGCCGCGAAGCCCGCGATGCCGCACACGTTCTGCGTGCCGCTGCGCCGGCCGCCCTCCTGCCCGCCGCCGAGCTGCTGAGGGACGAACGGCGTGCGGGCGCGCAGGTACAACGACCCTACGCCCTTCGGCCCGCCCACCTTGTGGCCCGAGAACGAGGCCGCGTCGACGCCGAGCTCGCCCACGTCGACGCGCGCTTTGCCGAGCGCCTGCGTGGCGTCGGTGTGGAAGAGCGCCCCGTGCGCGTGCGCGATGCGCGCGAGCTCGGCCACCGGCTGGATGGAGCCCACCTCCGAGTTCGCCATCTGCACCGACACGAGCACCGTGTCCTCGTCGATCGCCGCCTCGAGCGAGGCGGGCTCCACGAACCCGCGCGCGTTCGGCGCCAGGTACGTCACGCGCATGCCGTCCGCCTCCAGGCGGCGCGCGGGCGCGAGCACAGCGTCGTGCTCGAGGGCCGTGGTGATCACGTGCGGCGCAAACCCGCCCGCTCCCCTGCGGCGGCGCGCGTCGGCAGCGGCGTGCGAAAGCCCGAGCACCGCCGCGTCGTCGGCCTCGGTGGCCCCCGAGGTGAACACGATCTCGTCGGGCCGCGTTGCGCCGAGGGCATGCGCTACCTGGCGGCGTGCGCGCTCCATGTGCTCGAACGCCGCGCGCCCCGCGGAGTGCAGCGAGTTCGCGTTGCCCCCTGCGGCGAGGTTCGCGCGCCCCGGCACGAGATAGGGCCCCATCGCGCGCGCCGCCTCCTCGCACAGAGGTGCGGTGGCCGCGTAGTCGAGGTACACATAGGTGTCCGTTACCTTAGCTGGCATGCAGCTTCAAGCCTCCTTCTTCGTGGGTGAAACGGGCGGCGAGGGCCGCCTCGCGCGCCTCGTTCGCCGCCTGCTCGATGCGCGCGAGCGCCGCCGCCGGGTCGGCGGCCGCGAACACGGCGTTTCCGCACACGAGCACGTCAGCACCTGCGGCCGCCAGAAGCGGGGCCGTGGCCACGCCGACGCCGCCGTCCACCTCGATGAGCGGGCTCGCGCCCGCCGCGCGCGCGAGGGCCGCCACCTCGGCCACCTTCGCGTCCGACCCCTCGATGTAGCTCTGCCCCGAGAACCCCGGCTCGACGCTCATCACGAGCACCATCTCGAGCTCGGCGATGACCGGGGCCAGCACCGCGACCGGCGTGCACGGCTTCAGCGCCACGGCGGCCTTGCAGCCCGCCGCGTGGATGACCTCGACGGCATGTGCGAGCTGAGGGCCGTAGAGCGCCTCGGCGTGCACGGTGACGACGCACGCCGTCGGGTCGGCGGCGCCTTGGAGCACGTCGAGGAACCACGGCAGCTCGCGATCCGGGTTGTCGATCATGAGGTGCACGTCAACGGGCAGGCTCGTCGACTTCACCAGCTGCTTGAGCACGGGGATGCCCACCGTGAGGTTCGGGGCGAAGTGCCCGTCGATCACGTCGTAGTGCACGTACCCTGCGCCCGCCCGCTCGATCAGGTCGATGTCGGCCTGAAAGCTCATGAAGTTGGCGGACAGGATGGAGGGGGCGATCTTCACTGGTTGAAACATGGAATGTCCTTGCACTCGCGGATGTATGCACCGCGCCTATTCTAGCGCAGCAACGCGACGAGGTTCCGAGTTATTGCCCCTCCACAATTCGCGAATACGCAAGGAGGCCAAGCCGTCGGACGTGGATCTTGACCTTCTTCGACCTCCGGCCCCCTCCGGCGGAAGCGCGTGTGCGCAGGTGAGCGACGGATGAGGGGCTCATGCGGTACAATGGTGCATTGGACGCGGCGCACGTGCCCGTCCGCCATCGTCTCGCACGCATTGGAGGCCCCATGAAGATTCTCCTGGTCAACCACTTTCCGCTCGAAGGGTCGGGAAGCGGCACGTACACCATGAACACCGCGCAGCACCTCGCCAAGCGCGGGCACGACGTCTGCATCGTGTTCCCCGAGAACCGCGTTCCGGCACCGCTCGACGGGGTTTCGCTGCGCCCGGTCTACTTCGACGCCGAAGGCGAGCAGCACGCGCCGGCTGGCGACCCAGCCGCCAACGACGCGCTCGCCGGCAAGCCGGCGGCGGGCGACGGCACAGGCGACGGCAGCAGCCCGACGAGCCCGCTGCCGTTCAACTTCCCCTGCTTCACCACGCACCCGCGCAGCCTGACGACGTTCGACGACCTGGACGACGACCAGCTCGAGCGCTACCTGGCGGCGTTCACCGCAGCCGTCAACGCCGCCGTGCGCGAGTTCGAGCCCGACATCATCCACGCCCAGCACGTGTGGCTGCTCGCCAACGTGGCCACGAAGACCGGCGTGCCCACCATCGTCACGGCGCACGGCACCGACATGATGGGCTACCGCAAGTGGCCGCGCTTCCACGAGCTCGCCGACGAGACGGTGCGCTTGTGCCACAGCATCATCGCCATCTCGAAGGACAACTACGAGGACACCGTGTCGACCATCCCCGCCGCAGCCGAGAAGATGGTGCTGCTGCTGAACGGCTACAACGAGGACGTCTTCTACCGCGAGGACGTCGACCGCGCCTCGCTGCTCAAGGAGCACCACGTGCCCTACCAGGAAGAGCGCGTCGTGCTGTTCGCGGGAAAGCTCACCAACTTCAAGGGCGTCGACGTGCTGTTGCGCGCCGCCGCGCGCTACGAACGCGAGCATCCCGACGTCGTCACCCTGCTCGCTGGCAGCGGCGAGGAGCGCGAGGCGCTCGAGCGCCTTCACGCCGAGCTGGGGCTCTCGCGCACGTACTTCCTGGGGCATCAGCTGCAGGACAGCCTGCGCAGGCTCTACAACGCGGCCGACCTGTTCGCCATGCCGTCGCGGCGCGAGCCGTTCGGCCTGGTGGCGCTCGAGGCCATGGCGTGCGGGCTGCCCGTCGTGGCGACGAACCAAGGCGGCCTGCCCGAGTTCGTCACGCCGGAATGCGGCACGCTCGTCGACGTCGACGATGACGAGGCCCTCGCGCGCGCCATCGTGGGCGAGCTCGACCGCACGGCCGCAACGCCCCTGCGCCGGGAGCGCATCGCGGAGAGCGTGTTCGAGCGCTACGCCCAGTCGAAGTTCGTCGTGCGCCTCGAGGCGCTGTACCAGCGGGTCATCTCGGCGTAGCGGCGAAGCTGCCGTATAATGGCCGCATGCTTCACCTGAAAGGACGCCGCATGGCCCATTTCGCAGCAGCCCCCCGCGACAAGCTCACCTACTACGTCTACCCCACGCCGTACGGGCCCGTCACCATCGCCGAGCGCGCCGGCGCCGTCTGCGCCGTGGCGCTCGGCGACGTGCGCCTGGACGGCGAGCGGCGACCTGCCGAGGCGACGAACGCCTGCTCGACCCAGCTGCTCGAGTTCTTCGCCGGCAAGCGCACCTCCTTCGACGTGCCCGCCGTGCTCGAGGGGAGCGACTTCCAGGTGAAGGTGTGGCGCGCCATCGAGGCCATCCCCTACGGGCAGACGCGCACCAACCGCGACATCGCCGAGGCCATCGGCCAGCCCGAGGCCTATCGCATGGTCGGGGCCGCCGTGCGAAGAAACCCGCTCGCGGTGATCGTCCCCGCGCACCGCGTGGTGGGCGCCAACGGCCGCCCCACCGGCGCCGACCGCGGCGCCCAGCTGCGCGCCGCGTTCCTCGAGCTGGAGCGAAGGCACGCGTAACAGGCGCCCACAGCGCGAGCCCTCTTCCCTCACGCAATCGGCAACGTCAGCGAGAAGGGCTGGGACGCCCCGGCCCTTCGCAGCGGCAAAACCTACAGCCCGTAGAACTCCGTGGTCAGCGGGCGGTCGGCGAGCAGGCGCGCGGCGGTGGCCGCGTCGGCCCCCTTCCAGACGATCTCGCGCACCGTGTCGGTGATGGGCAGCTCCACGTGATGGCGCTCCGAGAGCACCTCGAGCGTCTTGCACGCGAGCGCGCCCTCCACCACCATGTGCGTGTCGGCGGCGAAGTCGTCGAGCGTGCGGCCGCGCGCCACGTAGTCCTCGCCGAAGCGGCGGTTGCGCGAGTGCTTCGACATGCACGTGGCCACCATGTCGCCCGCGCCCGCGAGCCCCATGCACGTGATCGCCTCGCCACCGCAGGCCACCACCATGCGGCTCATCTCGGCGAGCCCGCGCGTGATCAGAAGCGACGCGGTGTTGTCGCCGTAGCCCAGCCCGTAGGAGATGCCCACGGCGATGGCGATCACGTTCTTGAACGCCGCGCAGAGCTCCACGCCCGCCGCGTCGGACGACGTGTAGGTGCGGAAGGTGTCCGTGGCGAACAGGTCGCGGAAGAGCACCGCCGTCGCCTCCGACGTGCTCGCGATGACCGTGGCGGCGGGCTTCCCGCAGATGATCTCCTCGGCGTGGTTGGGGCCGGAGAGCACGGCCATGCGCGCGGGGTTGCCCACCTCGTCGGCGAGAACGGCGATGGGCAGCATGCCGGTCTTCTCCTCGACGCCCTTCGAGCAGATGACGACGGGGGTCTCAGGAGCGACGAGCCCGGCGAGCTCGGCCCCCACGCTGCGCATGATGTGCGAGGGCGTGACCACCACCACGGCGCGCGCGTCGGCGAGCGCGTCGGCGTAGGAGAGCGTCGCGCGCACGCGCGGCGAGAGCACGGAGTCCGTCAGGTAGCGCGGGTTTCTGTGCTGCTCGTTCACGCCCGCGACCACCGCGGGGTTGCGCGCCCACAGCGCCACGTCGTGCCCGTTCGCCGCGAGCACCTGGGAGAGCGCCGTGCCCCACGACCCCGCGCCGATAACCGCAACCTTCATGATGCGCTCAACTCCCTACTTCTTCTTGTCCCCGACCCTGCGCTCGTTGCCCGCGCGCAGGCGCGCTATGTTGCCGCGGTGCGCCCACACCACCGTGAGCGCGCCCACCGTCATGAGCGCCACGGCGAGCCCGTGGCCCCACAGGTAGTACAGCGAGAAGAACGGGCAGGCCGCCGCCGCGGCGATCGAGCCCACCGACACGTAGCGCGTGGTCACCACCAGCACGGCGAAGATCGCGATCTCGAGCAGCGCGCCGACGGGCCCGAACACCACGAACAGGCAGCCCACGGCCACCGCGATGCCCTTGCCGCCTTTGAAGCCCAGCCACGGGCTGAAGATGTGCCCCCACACGCAGCCGAAGAAGGCCACGCCGAAGCAGAGCGCGAGCGCGCTCTCGGCGACAGGCGCGGTCGCCGCCACGAGCATGCCGCCGAAGCTCCCCGCCTGGGCGGCGCTCACGACGAGCGAGCCCTGCACGTAGGGCGCCACGAGCGTCGCGAGCACGCCCGAGAGCACGCCCTTCCCGAAGTCGAGCACGAACACCGCGCCGCCGCCCGCCTTGCCCATCGAGCGCATGGCGTTGGTGGTGCCGATGTTGCCCGATCCCTCGTCGCGGATGTCCTTGTGGAAGAACACCCGCGAGATGATCACGCCCCACGGGATGGAGCCGAGGAGGAAGCAGGCGACGAACAGGCCGACGGCCCACAGAAGCACGCCGAGCATGGGCTAGTCCTTCTTCTTGAACTTGAGGCGGATGGGCGTTCCCTCCAGGTTGAACCGCTCGCGCAGGCGGTTCTCGAGGTAGCGCTCGTAGTTGTCGTCCACGATGTCGGGGCGGTTGCAGAAGAACGTGAACTGCGGCGGGCACGTGGAGGTCTGCGTGACGTACTTCATGCGCAGAAGGGCCTTCCCCTTGCTCACGGTGTGGCCCGTCTCGCGGATGTCGGCGAGCCACGCGTTGAGCTGGCTCGTGGGTATCTCGGTGGAGTAGCCCGCATACGCCTGGTCGATGACGTCCCACACGCGGTCGACCTTCTTGCCGGTCAGCGCCGAGACGGCGATCACGGGCGCGTAGCCCACGAACGTCATGCGGTCCTCGATGAGCTCGCGGATCTTCTGCTTGGCCTCGGGGCCCTCCACGATGTCCCACTTGTTCAGGATGATGGCCATCGCGCAGCCGCGCTCGGCCGCGTAGCCCGCCACGCGCTGGTCCTCGTTGGTGAGGCCGAGCGTGCCGTCGATCACGAGCAGCGCCACGTCGGCGCGGTCGATCGCGCGCATGGCGCGCACGAACCCGTAGTACTCCACGTCCTCGTCGATGTGGCTCTTGCGGCGCAGGCCCGCCGTGTCGACGATGCGGTAGAGCTCGCCCTCGTGCTCCACGAGCGTGTCCACGGCGTCGCGCGTGGTGCCCGCCACGTCGCTCACGATGGAGCGCTCGTCGTTGGTGAGCCGGTTGGTGAGCGAGGACTTGCCCGCGTTCGGGCGGCCGATGATGGCCACGTTGACGGCCGGCACCTCGTCCTGCCCGTCATAGTCGAGCTTGGCCAGCTCGGCTGTGACCTCGTCGAGCAGATCGCCCGTGCCGTGCCCGTGCGTCGCCGACACCGGCCACGGGTCGCCGAGCCCCAGGTTGTAGAACTCCCAGATGGCGTCCTCCTTCGAGGGGTTGTCCATCTTGTTCACCGCAAGGAACACCGGCTTGTTCGCGCGGCGCAGAATGCGCGCCACCTCCTCGTCGTCGGCGTTGATGCCGGTCTTGCCGTCGACGAGGAACACGATGACGTCAGCTTGGCGCGTGGCCTCGAACGCCTGCGCGCGGATGGAGCTCTGGAAGGCGTCCTCGTTGCCCATCTCGATGCCGCCCGTGTCGACGAGCGTGAAGTCGATGCCGTTCCAGTCGGCCTTGTGGTACGAGCGGTCGCGCGTGACGCCGCGCATCTCGTGCACGATGGCCTCGCCAGTCTGCGCGATGCGGTTCACCAGCGTGGACTTGCCCACGTTGGGACGCCCGACGACGGCGACGAGAGGTAATGCCATGATTCGTTCCTTCTATGGTCGAGGGCTTCGCGGCCTGCCCTGCGCGGCGCACGAGGCGCACGCTCAGAGGACCCGCCCCGCAGCGGCCAGGTTGATGATTTCAGTTAGGTAATCTAACGGGTTACAGGATACCACGCTGATGGGCGTGCCCGCGGCCTTCTCCATATCCTCTACGGTAGCGTCATCGAGCGTCACGCCGGCGTCGTTCAAGATGACGCGCGGGATGACGAAGAGGTCGCGCAGAACGGGGGGTGCGGGGCGGGGGGCAACGCTCAGTCGCTCAGACAGTCCTCGCTTGGTGCGACAGTCCGCAGGACTGTCGCAGTCGCTGCGGAACTCGCTTTGTGAGCGCAGCCCCCCGCCCCGCGCGACCTCTTCTTGATCGCATGTCTCCCGCGGAGGACGATCCGATGGAGCGCAGTCGCTCAGACAGTCCTGTTCGCTCGGAAGCGCCGCTGGCGCTTCCGGCTCGTGCGGAACTCGCTTGGTGCGCACCATCGGATCGTCCCCTCGAGCATCACCCTGGCGAGCGACCTGTATCGCGGGCACGATGTCGCAGGCGCAGAGGAGGCCGGTGACGTCCACGTTGCCGCCGAAGTAGGTGTTTCGCACCGTGAGGGGGACGAGGCGGCCGGCCAGCGGGCTTCGCTCGACCATGCGGTCAAGGAAGGGCTGCATGGCCTCGCCCACCACGTAGCGCACGCGCAGGCCGGCGACGTCGAGCGCGTCGGCGGCGCGACGCGCGAGCCCGCCCGCGCAGGCCGCGTCGAACTCGTCCACGTAGGAGCGGATGATGCCGATGCCGTCCTCGAAGAGCGAGAAGTCGCCGTAATGGCTGGTGGGAGGGATCTTCTCCGCCGTGTCGGCCAGGTAGGCGTTGCGGTAGAGCTCGTCAGCCGCGTGCACCCACGGCTCGCCGCGCTCGGCGAGCGCGCGGCGCTGGAAGGGCTCCACGATGTCGATGACCGCGCGCGCGGCAGCCGGGTCGTTGAAGCTGTGGTCGAAGAAGGCCTGGTGCTTGGTGAAGCCGAGGGGCACGATGCCGACGTTCAGGATGTTCGGGCGCGCGTAGGCCCACGCCAGCGTCCCGCGCAGCACGTCGCCGTCGTTCGCCTCGGGCACGAGCACGATCTGCGCGTGCACCTCGATGCCTGCCGCGAGCAGGCGGTCGAGCGCGTCGAGGCCGTGCTGCGCATGGCGGCCGATGAGCGTGCGGCGCGCGACGGGGTCGCTCGCGTGCAGCGACACGCGCAAAGGCGAGATGTGCTGCTCGATGATGCGCGCCTCGTCTTCGGCGCTCAAGTTGGTGAGCGTCACGAACGTGCCGGACAGAAAGCTCAGGCGGAAGTCGTCGTCGCGCAGCGAGAGCGAGGGGCGCATGTGCGCGGGCAGCTGGCGCATGAAGCAGAACGTGCACGCGTTGCGGCACAGCTTGACGGCGTCGAACACCACGCCCTCGAAGGTGAAGCCCCAGTCCTCCCCCTCCTCGCGCTCGAGCTCCACCACGCCCGCGTCGCCGTCGAGGTCGACGTACCCCACCTCGATGACGTCCTCGGCGGAGAGCCAGCGCCAGTCGATGATGTCCCGCAAGGGCTGTCCGTCGACGCTCGTGAGGTAGCATCCCGGTTCGAAGCCCGCGTCATAGGCGGGCGAGTCGGGCTCGACGGCGGTGATGAGCGCGCGAGGCGGCACCGTGGAGCGAGCCGCGCGCCGGGGCGCGGGAGCGGACCCTCGCGCCGATGCGGATGCGTCGGCGGGCGCGTCAGCAGGCGCAGAAGCCTCCGCTTCGTCGCAGGTGCAGGCAGGGGCTTCCGCGTCACCGCAGGCGCAGGCAAGTACGGAAGTCTCCGCATTATCGCAGGCGCAAGCAGAAACTTCCGCGTCACCGCAGGCGCGGGCGCGCGGGCGGTCGCCCGCCTGCCGCACTATGTCTGGTGAAGGGTAAATCTCCACGCAACCCGCCTTCTTCAAGTCAGCCGCTGCCGACGAACGCTGCCGGTCATCCGCCAGCGCCGCTGCCCGCAAACGCCAGCCACCTGCCAGCGCCCATCGCCCACAAGCGCCAGTCGACTGCAAGCCCATCGCCCGCCAGCGTCCGTCGCCATATCCTCTTGGCATTATAACCGCAACCCCAGCCCGGCTCTCCCCTGAGGCTCGCCGATCGACAGAACGCAAGGTCAGATCCGCAAAAGCCAAGCCGCTGGCCTTTCGACGACCCCTCTTTCAAAAGGAAGCGCAAGGAAGAAGGAGGTGCCATCTATTATCGGGGCTCTAAACCACCACGGGCTGCCCGTATTCCCTTTGCATCGCATCACGCGTGACGACCCACTGCTTGCCGTACTTGCGAGCATCCACGCCGGACATGATCTTGCCGCTCGCAACCGCCTTGCGCAGCGTTGATTCGCTGAGGCCCCAGAGCTCGCTTGCATCCGCGAAGGACATGAGCCCGTCGAAGGGCGTCTCGACGTCCTCACCGTGCTCCCACAGCTCATCGCATGACAGGTCGAGCTCATCGCTCCAGATGATCCCATACCCACCGACATCCACCCTGACGTCGGAAAGCAGCGCCTCGTCCTCAAGTGCGCCGAAAGCTGGAAATCTGGCAATCAGGGGCTTCACGTCGTATATCTTCGTCGCGCCATTCGCAAACTGAACGCCAAGCCTCAGTCCCGGAAGCGCGACAACGTCTTTCACCTTATGAAACATAGCTGTCTCCTAGCTTAGCGGATCGAGTTTCTTAAACTCTTGCGTCTCCCACATCTTGATCAGGTCCTCCCGATTGAGAGAGATCCACTCCCCGACCATGTCCGCAGCGCGCTTGGGGAAATCGCCGTCGATAATATCACCTGTCCTGATGCTGAATGCCGCAGTGTCCTCGCCGTATATCGCATGAACATGAGGAGGGTTGTGCTCGGAGCCCAGAAAATACATCCTGATCACTATTCCGTAAAAGCGCGCAAGCGTTGGCATTCGCCCTCCTCGCCTCAGGTTGCGCTCATTATATCACGGTATCGTGAATTGTGACATAGACAGGATGACAGCACTATGGCGGTCATGATGATGCCTTTCGCTGAAAAAAAGTTCCGCATGCGGAATATTTACATTGTGCGTCAGGTGGCAAAAACGTTCCGCGTTCGGAACAGATATGGGAGGCGAGCTGAGCACGATGGCGGCGGCTTGGAGGAGCTGGAGGCGCGCCCTGCGCCCGACACCTGCGCCCTGCGCCCCGCGCCGCTCGCGACTCGCGTCCCCTTCGCCGGCTTACAGCTCCTCGAGGAAGGCGACTACGGCTTGGATCTGGTCCTCGGGCGTGGAGGCCCCAGCCGTCACGCCGACCGCCGCACAGCCCGCGAACTGCTCGGGCGCCAGCTCGCCCGCGCTCTCCACGTGGAAGGTGCGCACGCAGCGCTCGGCGCAGATCTCGGCGAGGCGCGTGGTGTTCGAGGAGTTGCGCCCGCCGATGACCACCATGGCGTCAACGCGGTCCGCCACGTCGGCGGCCGTCCTCTGGCGCTGGCTCGTGGCCGAGCAGATGGTGTTCTTCACGATGGGGCTCAACCCCTGCTCCTCAAGGGCCGCCACCACCGCGTCGAGGTTGTCGCGCACCTGGGTGGTCTGCACCACCACGCCGATGGGGTCGTAGAGCCCCTCGGGCACATCGGCGGGCGCGGCCACCACGTCGACCTTGCCGCCCGCGGCCTGCGCGCACGCGGTGAGGCCCTCCACCTCGGGGTGCCCCGCCTCGCCGACCACCATCACGCGGCAGCCCGCGCCCGCGATCTCGGCCGCGGCCGCCTGGGCGCGCGCCACGTGCGGGCAGGTGGCATCCACGATGTCGAGCCCGCGCTCCTCGAGCTCGGCGCGCACCTCGGGCGTCACGCCGTGGCTGCGGATGATCACCGTGCCGCCGTGGATGTCGGCAGGCGCCTCGGCCACGCGCGCGCCGCGCGCCTCGAGGTCGGCCACCACCTTCGGGTTGTGGATGAGCGGCCCGAGCGTGGCCACCTCGCCGCCGCGCTCCACCACCGCCATCGCCATGTCGAGCGCGCGCTGCACGCCGTAGCATGCGCCCGCGTGCTTCGCCTGGATCACCTGCATGCCTCACGCCTCCTTCGCGTTCGCAGCCGTCGCGCCGGCCACAGCCACGTCCCCGTCGGCCATCGCGCCCGCACGCTCGCCGACTCCGGCGCCCTTCGCGGCCGCCGCGCCCCTGCCCTTCTCGAGCGCCGCGCGCTTGCCGGCCTTCGCAGCCACCGCCTCCGCGAGCTCTCCGGCGCTGTGGCGCGGCAGCGGGTGCGCGGCGAACAGGGCGGCGTAGTCCTTCCCCTCAGGGAAGAGCGCCCGCATGTCGACCTCCTCGCGCGGCACGCGCTGCGAGAGCGCGAAGCACTCACGCATGGCGTACCACGAGCACGCGTCGAGCCGCTCGTCCTTCGGCACGAAGTCGAAGTCGCCCACGAGGATCGGGTCGCCGTACTCCACCGTGATCTTCGGGAAGCGCAGGCGCTTCCCCTTCTGCTTCACCAGCTCGGCGTTGCGCACCGTCATGGGCAGGATGGGCGCGTGCCCCATGCGCGCCACGAACGCCGCGCCCGCGTGGATGGTCGGCGTCGCGGAGCCCTTGCCGCGGCGCGTGCCCTCGGGCATGATGACCACGAGCTCGTTGTTCTTGAGCATGCGCGTCGCGCGCTTGATGGAGGTGCGGTCGGCCGAGTCGCGCTTGACCGGGAACGCCCCCACGCGCGAGAGCGCCTGGCCCAGAAGGCCGCCCGCGTTGTCGAACAGCGTGTCGCGCCCCATGAAGCGCACCCACTGCTTCGGCCGCGCCGCGAGGTAGATCATCACCACGTCGAGGAACGAGGTGTGGTTGCACACCACCACCGCGCCCGACTTGCCGTCAAACGCGCGCAGCTTCTCACGCCCGTCCACGCGGTAGCGAAAGCACACCTTGAAGATCGCCCCGATGAACGCCCACGCCGCGTTGCCGAACCAGTGCGGGATCTGCCGGTCGGCCGAGGTGCCGCCGAGCGGCATGTCCCACATCTCAGAGTATTTAAGAAACAAGGAAGCTCTCCTCACCCTCGGGCACGCTAGCGCGCGTCGGCGGCCAGCGCGCAGATCTGGTCGATGACCTCCTCGATGTAGTGCTTCGTGGAGTCGATGAGCACGGCGTCGTCGGCCGCGCGCAGAGGCGACGCGGAGCGGCTCGAGTCGAGCTCGTCGCGGCGGCGCAGGTCGGCGAGCACCTCGTCGTAGTCGGTGGAGCCCACGCCCCGGTCGACGTTCTGGCGCACGCGGCGGCGCGCGCGCTCCTCGTCGGACGCCGTGAGGAACACCTTCACCTCAGCGCCTGGGAACACGCACGTGCCGATGTCGCGCCCCTCGACCACGTAGTCACCCGCGTTGCCGATCCGGCGCTGCTGGTCGACGAGCGCCGCGCGCACCGAGGGCACCGCGCTCACCAGGCTCACCGCGCGGTCGATCTCGGCCGTGCGGATGGCGTCGGTCACCTCCGCGCCCCCGATGAACACGCGGCGGGGAATGGGGTCGCCCTCGACGTGCCCGAAGGCGATCTCATGAGTGCGCGCGACGTTCCCGAGCGCCTCGGCGTCATCAAGCGCCACGCCGTCGCGCAACGCCCGCCACGCCACCGCGCGGTACATGGCGCCCGTGTCCAAGCACGAGAAGCCGAGCTTCTGGGCCACGGCCTTCGCGACCGTGGACTTGCCCGCACCCGACGGGCCGTCAATTGCGATGATCATCTCTCTACTCCTTGTCTGCCAGCTTCTGCATGGTGGCGAGGAACTCGGGGAAGCTCACGGCCACGCACGCGAAGTCCTCGACGGATACCGGGACGTCGCCTGCAAGGCCCGCGAGCGCCCACGTCATGGCGAGGCGGTGGTCGCCGCGCGTGGCGAAGGTGATGCCGCGCGGCACCTCGAGCTGCGGGTCGCCCTCGATGCAGAGGTCGTCGCCCTCCTCCCACGCATCGACGCCGATGAGGCCGAGCCCCTCGATGATGGCGGCCAGGCGGTTCGACTCCTTCACGCGCAGCTCGGAGACGCCCTTGAACACCGTGACGCCGCGCGCGTGCGCCGCCACGAGCGAGAGCACGGGGATCTCGTCGATGATGGAGGCGATGTGCTGCGGCGGCACCTCGCAGCCGCGCAGCGCGGGCGTGTGCTCCACGTGGATGCTGCCCGAGGGCTCCTTGCCCGCGCAGCCCTCGCGGCGCGTGGTGATCTCGGCGCCCATGCGCTCGAGCGTGCGCACGAACCCGATGCGCGCCGGGTTGAGGCTCACGTTCTCGATGGTCACGCTGCTGCCGCGCACGAGCAGCGCCGCCGCCGCGATGAAGGCGGCCGAGGAGGGGTCGCCCGGCACCGCCACCGTGCTCGCGCGCATGGCGGCCGGGCCCTGCACGCTCGCCACGCGCGTGCCCGCCGTGGTGGGCACGCCGTACTCGGGCAGCATGAGCTCGGTGTGGTTGCGCGAGGGCGCGGGCTCGTTCAAGGTGGTGGTGCCCTCGGCGAACACGCCCGCGAGCAGAACCGCGGTCTTGAGCTGGGCCGACGCCATGGGGGCGTCGTAGGTGAGCGCGCGCAGCGAGCGCGTGCCCATCTCTGTGATGGGCAGCGTCTCCTTGCCCGCGGGGTCGAAGTGCGCGCCCATCTTCATGAGCGGCGCGGTGATGCGGCGCATGGGGCGGCGGCACAGCGACTCGTCGCCCGTGAGCTCGACGCGGATGTCCCACGGTGCCAAGACGCCCATGAGCAGGCGCGCCGTGGTGCCGGAGTTCCCGCAGTCAATGGGACCCTCGGGCTGGGAGGGGCCCTTCGCGCCCCAGCCGGTGATGGTGCCCGCCAGCGAGCCGTCGGGCTGCTTCTCCAGGTCAGCCTGCGCGCCGAGCGCGCGCACGGCGGCGAGCGAGGAGCGCACGTCCTCGGAGTCGAGCACGCCGCTCACGGTTGACGTGCCCTCGGCCATGGCGCTGAACAGCACCGCGCGGTGCGAGATGGACTTGTCGCCGGGCACGGTGACGCTGCCGCGCAGCGGGCCGGGAAGCGGGTTGATGAGGGTCGCGGCGGGCGCGGACGCCTCGGACGTTGCGGGCGCGGACGCCTCGGGCGCGGGCGTGGTCGCCGCGGATGCGGATGCGGTTGAGAGCTTAGTCGACATGCGCGTGCTCCTTCGGGCTCAAGGGACTGAACGATACCGAGAAACCAGCGGTGATCAGCTGGAACGAGAGCTGGCCGATATCGCCTTCGTCGGTGAGGATGAGGGAGAGCACGGCGTTGCCCTCAGAGATGTGGTCGATGTCGATGGACTGGATGTTGCACCCGACCGAGCTGGCGATGGTGGTCACCTCGGCCACCACGCCGGTGCGGTTGACCATGGGGATGCGCACCTCGAGCAGCTTCTCGGTGGAGGGCACCCAGGCCGCCGGCAGCGCGCGGCGCGCGTCGGACGCCTCCGCGAGCAGGCGCGTGAAGCCCTCGCGGTCGCCCTCCGCAAGCGCCGTGGCGAACGATCCGATGATGCCCTGCATCTCGGCGAGTCCGTCCGAGAGCGCCTCGGCGTTGTCGAACGCGATGCCGCACCACAGCTTCGGCGAGCCCGCGGCGATGCGCGTGGTGTCCTTGAAGCCGCCCGCAGCCAGGCGCATGAGGGCCTGGGAGTCGTCGGCGTGACGGCACGCCAGGTTCACGAGCGAGGACGCCACCATGTGCGGCACGTGGCTCACGATGGCCACGGCGCGATCGTGCTCCTCGCGGCGCAGCGACACCACGCGCGCCTCGAGGCCGCCCGTGATGAGCTCGTGGAGCTTCTGGAAGTGCTCGGGGACGGTCTGCTCGTCGGGGCAGAGGATCCAGTTCGCGCCCTTGAACAGGTCGCTGCGCGCGCCGTCGATGCCGTTGTGCTCGGAGCCGGCCATGGGGTGGCCCGGCACGTAGTTCTGCGGCGCGGGCAGGATGCCTGCGGCAGCCTCGAGGATGTGCGCCTTGGTGGAGACGGTGTCGGTGAGCACGCCGCGGAAGTCCCACGCGGCGAGGCGGCGCAGGTAGTCGTCGACGGCGGCAACCGGCGTGGCGATGACCGCGAGGTCGCAGGACGTGCGGATGAACTGCTCGAACGCGGGGTCGTCAGGACGCGTGGCGCGCGTGGCCCACGCGCGCTCCTCGGCCACCACGCAGGTGCGCCCGTCGACGTCGACGCCGAACACGGTGACGTCAGGGTAGGCGGCGCGCACGGCCGCGGCGAACGACGCGCCGATGAGGCCGAGGCCGATGACGGCGACGGAGCGAAACGGCGTCTCGCGCTGCGGGCCGTCGGGCGCCGCGGCGGCCGTCGGCTCGGGCGTCGCCGCAGATGCGGCGCCCGGGGCGTCTGGGGCGCTCGCGCCCGTCGGCGCGGACGTGGGTTGAGTCTGGTCAGGCATAAGGGCAGTGCTTCCTCTTGCTCGTTCTCGTTCGTAATCCTAGGCTCGCTTTGAGCGTGACAGTATTGTATACGTTTGGGAGGCGAGCGGGTGAAAGCGAGGTTAATTCCCACGCGGCGCACGCCGCGGCGGTCGGCGAGCGCCCGCGGCGGCGAGGCGCCGGGCGGCGGATGCGCCCGCACTGCCCCGAACATGCCAAGGCTCCGCGCCGAGGACCTACTCCCGCGCGGCCTCCCGCAGCGCCGCCACCTCTTCGCCTGCAAGCTCCCGCCACTGCCCGCGAGGAAGATCCCCCAGCTCAAGCGGGCCGAACGTCGCGCGGTGCAGAGCCACCACGGGGCATCCCACCGCCTCGAGCATGCGGCGCACCTGGCGCTTGCGCCCCTCGCGCAGGCCCACCTCCACGTAGCTGCACGCGCCGGCGTGCTCGAGGGCCGCGCGCGAGCGCCTGCCCGTGTGCCGGCGGGCGTTCCCGCTCGAGGCGCGCCCCTCGCCGATGAGCGCCGCGGCGCGCTTCGCCGCCTTCCCCTCGAGCACGCGCACCTCAGCGGGAAGCGTCATGCCGTCGGAAAGACGCACGCCGCGGCGCAGCCGCTCGACGTCGCGCGCGTCAGGCGAGCCCTCCACGAGCGCCACGTAGCGCTTGGTCACGTGCCGACGCGGGTGCAGAAGCGCGTTGCCCAGCTCGCCGTCGGTGGAGAAGAGCAGAAGCCCCGTGGTGTCGGCATCGAGGCGCCCCACCGGGTAGAGCCCCGCGAAGCGGCCCTCCCCCGCCGGCACGAGCTCGGCGACGGTCGGGCGCCCCTGCGGGTCGGACATGGTGGTCACGTAGCCCGCGGGCTTGTGCAGCATGAGGGTCACGCTCTCGCGCGGCAGCTCCACGCGCGCGCCGTCGACCTCCACCACGTCGGAGTCGGCGTCCACCTTGCTGCCGAGTTCGGTCACGCACGCGCCGTTCACGCGCACGCGCCCCGCGCTGATGAGCTCCTCGGACCCGCGCCGCGAGGCCACCCCCGCGCGCGCCAGGAACTTCTGCAAGCGCATCTCGTTCACCGGGCATCACCCTCAAAATGCAAGTTAGAGGCGTCTAATATGCGAGAAACACGCGATCCGATACCGTCGCGCGATGTAATATCGCCGTCGACCTCAACCCATGCAATTATGTCGAAAACAAACACCTGGCCAGAACCATTCTCTACACAAGACAATACGACGAAGGCATGCCAAAACGCTCTCACGCGGTATCAGATCGCGCGTTTCTCGCACCTTTGCCCACGATTACTCGTCATCGGTTTCGAAAACGAGGGAGTCGAAGTCGATCTTGTCGACCACGCCGAGCGTGCTCGCGATGGCCTCGGCGAACATGGCCTCGGTCGACTTGGCTGCCGCTGGCGCGCCTGCGGCGCCCATCGTGTTCGCGGCGCCCTCGCCACCTGCGGCGACGCCGCCCACGCCGCCCGGCGCGCTCGAGCCGCTCGCAGCGCCTTCGCCGCCCGGCGCGCTCGAGCCGCTCGCAGCGCCTTCGCCGCCCGCAGCCCCCGGCGCGCTCGCACCGCCCGTGCCCGCAAGCGCGCCCACGTCCGCGCCGCCCTCCTCGTCGCCGTACACGAGCGCCTCGGCCATGGCGCGCGCCTGCGCGTCGGACACCGCCGCGTCGTCGCGCGTGGCGCTCAGGCGCTGCATGATCAGCCGCCGCGTCTCCTCGTCGGGCGCGAAGTCGGCCAGATCCGGCAGGTCGGCCACGGAGCGCAGGCCGAACTTCTCCAGAAAGCCGCGCGTGGTGCCGTAGAGCACGGGGTTGCCCGGCGTGTCGGCCGTGCCCACCTCGCGCAGAAGCCCCTTCTCCACCAGCGAGTTGATGGAGCTGTCGGAGTTCACGCCGCGCACGCTCGCCACGCCCGCGCGCGTGACCGGCTGCGTGTAGGCCACGATGGCGAGCGTCTCCATGGCCGCCGTCGACAGCTTGCGCGTGTCCCACGACAGCACGTACTTCTCGACCAGCTCGTGGTAGGCCGGGTGCGTGAACAGCCGCCAGCCGCCCGCCACCTCGCGCAGCTGGATGCCGCGGTTCTCGAACTCGAGCGCGTCGCGCAGGCTCACGAGCGCGTCCTCCACCAGCGCGACGTCGCACTCGAGCATCTCGGCCAGCGTGATGGTGCCCACCGGCTCGTCGGTGACGAAGAGCATGGCCTCGACCGCGCCTCTGACCTGGTCAGCTTGAAGTCCTTGGAACATGGGGGCTACTCCTCTCCCACCGACGTGAGCGCGTCCTCGCCCACCAGGCTCAGCTCGCCCGAGCCCTCGATGTAGTCGATTGCGATGTCGCCGAACGTCTCGGGCTGCTCAAGCCGCACCATGGAGCGCTTGTACAGCTCGAGGATCGCCAGAAACGTGACGACGACCACCTCGGGCGGCGTCTCGGCGCTCACCAGGTCCGAGAAGCGCAGGTGCTTGCGGTTCACGATGCGCTGGTGGATGGCGCGCACGTGCACCTCGACCGGGATGGGCTTCGCGGCGATGTGCTCGCTCTCCAGCAGGAACACCTCGCGGCGCGCCATGGCGCGCGCGGCCAGAAGCCCGAGCGCGTCAATGCTCACGCCAGCCAGGAAGTCGGGCATGAGCCCCAGAAAGCTCGCGTCGGGCCCGAAGGGGCGCACGTGCATGCGGCCCTCGGCGACGAAGCGCGCGTGCAGCTCGCCCGCCGCGTTCTTGTACTTCTTGTACTCCACCAGCCGCTCGACGAGCAGGTCGCGCGCCTCGGAGGGCGCGAGCTCCGCCAGCTCGTCGTCGAGCTCGGTGCGGTCGCGCGGGATGAGGCTCTGCGCCTTGATCTCGAGCAGCGTGGAGGCCACCAGCAGGAAGTCGCTCGCCACGTCCAGGTCGAGGCTGTCCATGTGGGACACCTCCTCGAGGTACTGGTCGGCGATCTCGGTGATCGAGATGGCCCCGATGTCCACCTTCTGGCGACTCACGAGGTAGAGCAGCAGGTCAAACGGCCCCTCGAAGCTGTCAATGCGCACCTTGTACGACATGCGGCCCCCAAGCCCCCTAGGCCACGCGGAACGGGAACATCAGGTTCGCCAGGTTGCACGCCGTGAGGTCCAAATACCAGGAGAACGGGTTGAAGTTGAACACGTACGGGACCACCACGACGGCGATCATGAAGATGGGAAACGCGTAGCGTTGGATCTCGTAGTACTTCGGCAGATACTGGCGCGGGATGGCGAGCGCGAAGATCGACGAGCCGTCGAGCGGCGGGATGGGCAGCAGGTTGAAGAACATGAGGTACAGGTTGATCAGCGCGAACATGGGCAAAAACATCAGGTAGAAGTACTGGAACGCCTCGTTTTCCAGAAGGCTCGGCGCCACGCCGAAGAGCGCGTGGGCCACAAGCGCCGCCGCGCCCGCCATCACGAGGTTCGCGCACGGGCCCGCGAGGCCCACGATGAAGTCGCCCTTGCGCGGGTCCTTGAAGTACGTGGGGTTGTACGGCACCGGCTTCGCGTAGCCGAAGATGGGCCAGTTGAGCACCATGAGCATGAGCGGCAGAAGCACCGTGCCGAACGGGTCGACGTGCTTCGCGGGGTTGAGCGAGAGGCGCCCGGCGCGCTTGGCCGTGGGGTCGCCGAGCTTGTAGGCCGCGAAGCCGTGCGCCACCTCGTGCAGCACAATCGCCGGCGCGAAGCTCAAGATGGAGCAGATGATGTAGATGAGGTAGTCGGTATCCATGGGGCATAAGTCTAGTCGATGCGCGCGGATGCGGGAACGCGCGCGGGCGCGCATGGGCGAAAATCACACAAGCCCGGGGAAGCCCTGCTGGCGCAGGGCCTCGAAGACCGCGATGGCGGCGGCGTTCGACACGTTGAGCGAGTCGAGGCCCGCGCGCATGGGGATGCGCACGCAGCGCCCGGCGAAGCGCTCGATGAGCGCGGGGTCGAGCCCGCGGCTCTCGCGCCCGAACACCAGGTAGGCGTCAGGCCCGAAGCTCGCCTCGGCATAGCCGCGCGCCGCCGCGCCCGTGAACAGGTGCAGCTCGTCACGTTCGTGCGCCTCGAAGAACGCCTCGGCGCAGGGCCAGCGCTCGATGTCCACGTCGTTCCAGTAGTTGCAGCCCGCGCGCTTGAGGTTGCGCTCGGTGGCGTGGAAGCCCATGGGCTCCACGAGGTGCAGCCGCGCGCCCGCGCACGCGCAGGTGCGCGCGACGTTGCCCGCGTTCTGCGGGATCTCGGGCTCGACCAAGACGACGTTCAGCATCAGGCCCGCTCCGCCTGGCGAGCCATCTCCTCTTCGAGCTCCTCGTTGAGCACGAACCACTCCTCCTCGGCCTCGGCGATGCGCACCTTGAGCTTGCCGTGCTCGGCGACGGCGTCGGACGAGGCGCTCTCGTTGATGTAGAAGTCGGGGTCGGCCATGAGCTCGAGCAGCTCGGCCATGCGCGCGTTGTCGCGCTCGAGCTGCGCGTCGAGCTCGGCGATGCGGCGGCGGTGGTGCTTGAGCGCGGCGTAGGCGCGGTTGCGCGCCTCGGCCTCGCGGCGCTTCTGCTCCTTGGACTTCGGCGCGCTCGCCTTCGGGGCCGTGAGCGAGGCGTCGGCGGCCTTGGGGGCGGCCGCCTGCGCACCCGTGCCCGAGCCCGCCGAGCTCGCCTTGCCAGCGGAGCCCGCGCCCGCCGAGCTCGCCTTGCCGGCCGCGCCCCCCTTCGCGCCCGTCGCGGCCTTCGCGCCCGCAACCCTGCCGGCCGCGTCGCCGCGCGCGGCGCTCCCCTTCGCCGCGCCCTCGCCCTCGAACACCTCGTCCACCAGCGAGCGGTCAGCCGGGTCGGGGTTGTCGAGCTGCCCCGACTTGTACAGGTAGTAGTCGTAGTCGCCGTCGTAGCTGGTGATCTTGCCCGGCGTCACCTCCACGATGCGGTTCGCCACGCTGCGGATGAGGTGGCGGTCGTGCGTGATGAACAGGATCGTGCCCTCGAAGTGCAGCAGCGCCTGCTCGAGGATGTCGGCGCTCGATATGTCGAGGTGGTTGGTGGGCTCGTCGAGGCAGAGCAGCGGCTTGGGCGCCACGAGCATCTTCGCCAGCGCCAGGCGGCTCTTCTCGCCGCCCGAGAGCACGCCCACCTTCTTCTCCACGTCGTCGCCCACGAACAGAAACGCGCCCAGGAGCGTGCGCACCTGGCTGATCGACCAGCCCGGCGCCACGCGGTCGAGCTCCTCGAACACGGTGTTGCCCGCGTGCAGCTCCTCGAGCTGGTGCTGCGCGTAGTAGGTGTGCGACACGTGCACGCCGTACTCGATGCTGCCCGCGTCGGGCGCGAGCACGCCCGCGATCATCTTGAGCAGCGTGGACTTGCCCGCGCCGTTGGGGCCCACGAGCGCCACCTTGTCGCTGCGGTACATCGTGAAGTCGGCGCCGTCGTAGACCTTCTTCTCGCCGTAGTGCTTGCGCAGGCCCTGCGCGCGCACCACCATGTCGCCGGTGCGCGGCGGCTGCTGGAAGTTGAAGTGCACCGTCTTCTTCTCCTCGGGGATGACGATGCGGTTCTCCTTGATCTTGAGGAGCTTCTTCTCGCGGTCCTGCGCCTGCTTGGCCTTGGTGGCCTTGTAGCGGAACTTCTCGACGAACGCCTCGAGGTGCGCGATCTCCTCGTCCTGCTTGGCCTTCTCGGCGCGCAGCCGCTCGATGCGCTCGGCGCGGGCGCGCAGGTAGGCCGAGTAGTTGCCCTTGTAGAGGATGACCTCGCCGTTGTCGATCTCGGCCACGCGGTCCACCATGTTGTCCATGAACGCGCGGTCGTGGCTGACCACGATGACCGTGCCCGCGTACGAGCGCAGGAAGCCCTCGAGCCACTTCACCGACTCCAGGTCGAGGTGGTTGGTGGGCTCGTCGAGCAGCAGCACCTCGGGGTTGCGGATGAGCAGCTTCGCCAGCGCGATGCGCATCTGCCAACCGCCGGAGAACTCGCTGGTCAGGCGCGTCATGTCCTCTTCCTTGAAGCCCAGGCCGAACAGCACGCCGCGCACCTTCGCCTCGATGGTGTAGCCGCCGAGCATCTCAAACGCGTCGCGGGCGCGGCCCGCCGCCGCGAGCTGCTGGGGCGTGGGGCTCTCGCCGAGCTCGGACTCCAGCTTGTGCAGGCGGCGCTCGGCCTCGAGCACCTCCACCTGCGAGGACATGACCTCGTCGAAGATGGGCTGCACGCCCATCTCGATGGCCTCCTGCTCGAGGTAGCCCACGCGCGCGCCCTTCGCGAAGAGGATGCGGCCCTCGTCGGGCTCGTCCTCACCCGAGATGATGTTGAGCATCGTGGTCTTGCCCGCGCCGTTGGGGCCCACGAGCGCCAGGCGGTCGTATTCCTCCAGGCGGAAGGTGACGTCGCGGAACAGCTGGCGTCCGCCGTAGGACTTCGAGATATGTTCGGTCTGCAGGATCATGGAGCTGCCTCTGCTAGGTTGGTTCGTTAGCTGGCCAGGCGGCGCGGCAGCATGCCGGCACGCCAAGCTGATTTTCGTCGTAAAGGTTGATTATAAGGGTTTTTCGGCGAATGCGAAGCAGGCCGTGAGCACAAGGCTCACCTCCCCCTCCCCTTCGACGTACGCAAACGCACTGCGATGTTTTACCATAAGGCGTCAAGAAGAGAAGGCGCCCGCCCGCGCAGAGAGCGCGCGGGCGCGCACGAGAAAGGATGAGCCCCGTGATCCGCCCGACGCCACGTCCCCAACCCGCAAGCAGAGCCGCCGCCGTCTCGGCACCCGCCGGCAGAGCCACCGCCCTCGCAGCCGCCTTCGCCCTTCTGGCTGCCCTCGCGCTCGCGCTCAGCCTTGCCGGCTGCCAGCCCGCAAGCCCTGGCGATGCGTCGAGCGCCGCCGAGAGCGCGGCGGTCGAGGAAGCCGCACCCGTCGCCGACGCGAGCGAGGGCGCGGCTGCGAGCGCAGCCTCCAACAACGTCGCGGCGTTCTCCGAGGCCGGCAAGCTGCACGTGGAGGGCACCGGGCTCGCCGACGAGAAGGGCAGCCCCGTGCAGCTGCGCGGCGTGAGCACGCACGGGCTGGCGTGGTTCCCGCAGTACGTGAACGCCGATGCGTTCGCCACGCTGCGCGAAGACTGGGGCGCCAACGTCGTGCGCCTGGCGATGTACACGGCCGAGAGCGGCGGATACTGCACGGACGGCGACCGAGCAGCGCTCCTCGCCCTCATCGACGAGGGCGTGCGCGCGGCCACGGCGGCTGATCTGTACGTCATCATCGACTGGCACATCCTGAGCGACGGCAACCCGACCGCGCACCAGGCGGAGGCGCTCGAGTTCTTCGACACCGTGGCCGCGCGCTACGCCGAGTGCGACAACGTGATCTACGAGGTGTGCAACGAGCCGCAGAACTCGCCGTTCGCCACCGTCATCAAGCCCTATGCGGAGGCGGCGCTCGGCGCCATCCGCGCCCACGACCCCGATGCCGTGGTGCTCGTGGGCACCAACACCTGGTCGCAGGACATCGACGAGGTGATCGGCAACCGCATCGACGATGACAACGTCATGTACACGCTGCACTTCTACGCCGCCACGCACAAGGACAACATCCGCGAGAAGCTCACGCGTGCGCTCGACGCCGGCGTGCCCGCGTTCGTGAGCGAGTGCAGCATCACCGACGCCTCGGGCAACGGGCATATCGACGGCGACTCGGCTGCAGCGTGGCTCAACCTGCTGAACAGCCGAAACGTGAGCTTCGTCGCGTGGAGCCTCTCGAACAAGAACGAGACGTCCGCTCTCATCGCACCCGACGTGCAGGCGACGTCAGGCTGGGCGGAAGCCGACCTCACAGACGCCGGCCGCTGGTTCAAGGAAGCCATCGCAAGCTCATGAGAACGAGCAAGCCGGGGCAAGGAGCACTTATCCGCAACCAGGCGCAAATCATTGACATAAAGCAGACTCGCATCGTACGATAACTCACGTAAAGCGCCGGAAAGGTACGTGAGCTACCTACTCCGGCGCTTTAGCTTTTGATACCCGCCCTACAGGACGGCTTCCGCTATCATGCGGCTGACCTTGTTGACATTCGCTCCGCGCTTTCGCGCCACCGCGCGGGCGAGCCCGCCCTCGAGCTGGCCCTAGTACACCATGCCCATGGCTTCGCGCACCTCGTCGAGGGTGGCGTTCGCCAGCTCGTTGGCGCGGCGGTTGCCCTCGGCGAGCACCTTGCGGATGAACTCAGGGCGCGCGGCGAGCTCCTCGCGGCGCTCGCGGATGGGGGCCAGGTAGGCGTTCACGGCCTCGGTCACGTACTTCTTGAGCGCGCCCGAGCCGTCGTTGCCGATCTCCTCGGCGATCTCCGCCTCGGTGCGGCCGGTGCACAGCGCCGCCGTGGTGAGCAGGGCCGACACGCCGGGGCGGTTCTCCTTGTCGAACGTGATGAAGCGCTCGGAGTCGGTCTTGGACTTCTTGATGAGCTTGGCGGTCTCCTCAGCCGTGGCCGACAGCGCTATGGAGTTGCCGTAGCTCTTCGACATCTTGCGGCCGTCGAGCCCGGGGATCTCCACGGCGTCGGTCAGAAGGCCGTGCGGCTCGGGGAACACGCGACCGTAGCGCTCGTTGAAGCGGCGCGCGATCTGGCGCGTCTGCTCGATGTGGGGCAGCTGGTCCTTGCCGACCGGCACGATGTTGCCCTTGCAGAACAGGATGTCGCACGCCTGGTGCACCGGGTAGGTGAGCAGAAGCCCCGTGAGCGCGTGCCCGCTCGCCTCCTGCTCGGCCTTCACGGTGGGGTTGCGCTGCAGCTCGGCTTCGGTGACGAGCGACAGGAACGGCAGCATGAGCTGGTTCAAGGCCGGGATGGCCGAGTGCGTGAAGATGATGGTCTTCTCCGGGTCAATGCCGCAGGCCAAATAGTCGATCACCATGTTGCGCACGTTGTCGGCGATGTGCTCGGTGGTGTCGCGGTCAGTGATCACCTGGTAGTCGGCGACGATGATGCGCGTGGTGATGCCGGCGTCTTGCAGGCGCACGCGCTCGCGGATGGTGCCGAAGTAGTGGCCCATGTGCAGGCGCCCCGTGGGGCGGTCGCCCGTGAGCATGGTGTACTTCTCGGGATGCACGGCCAGGTCGGCCTTGATCTCGTCGCTGATCTTCTTGGAGGCCAGGAAGGTGTCGGATGTCATGTCGGATGCCATGTCTGTCTCTCTCTTTCGCCAGCGCACGCGGCGTCTGGCAGCCGCGCGCGCATGAGTTCAAACCCGACGAAATAGTATAGCATCGCCACGCGCTCGCCGCGCCGACGCGCCTTGCCCCGACGCGCCTTGGGTAAAAAATCGCGCACGGCGTAACGTTTTTGGGGAGGTATAGCGACTCCGGCGACGAGGGCAGCCGTCAGGCTGGCCGACGAGCCGGAGCGAGGCGAAGGGGGCTCCCCTAATCTCTTATCGACCAAGAATCGAGAAAGAGAGGAGCCCTCCATGGACAATCCTACCGCATGCGCGGCCGCTTCGGCGGCCCTGGCCGACGTATTCAC
>NZ_JAAKEE010000028.1:0-34076 GCF_011038995.1 Adlercreutzia sp. ZJ242 | reverse complement strand
GCGGACGGCGGGGAGCCGGCGAGCTCGGGCGGCGCGGGTGCGGGCGGCGGGCTGGCCGAGCCCGCGGGCGCGACGCTGGGCGCGCGCGACCTCCTGAGCGTGGTCGAGGGGCTCGACCCGCTGGCGATCGTGGCCGCCGACGCCGAAGCCGCCGCGCTGCTCGGGCGCGCCTACCGCTGCGAGCTCGCGCTCGACGCCGCCACGCGCGTCATGGGCCGCACGGTGGTGGCCTTTCGCCGCTTCGAAGACCTGCTCGAAACCCCGGATGAGAAGCAGAAAGCGTGGGCTCTGCTGAAAAAGATGCCCAAACTGGGATAATATGGGCTTCACCTGCGGCAGCGCCGCGGCGTGCACGCTCTTGATCGGAAAGGACCCCTCATGGAAGACATGATGAAGCTGCTCGACCTGTGGATCGCCAAGGCGGACGACCCCGTCGTGCAGGAGCAACTCCAGCAGCTCAAAGCCGGTGACGAGACCGCCGTGCGCGACGCCTTCTACCAGGACCTCGCCTTCGGGACGGGCGGGCTGCGCGGCATCGTCGGCGCAGGCCCCAACCGCATGAACGTCTACACGGTCGCGAAGGCCACGCAGGGCCTGGCGAACTACCTCAACGCGAGCTTCGACGCGCCCAGCGTCGCCATCGCGCGCGACAGCCGCAACATGGGCGAGACGTTCGTGCAGGTGGCGGCTGGCGTCTTGGCCGCCAACGGCATCCGCTCGCACTTGTACCCGCGTATCGAGCCCACCCCCGCGCTCAGCTTCGCCGTGCGCGACCTGGGCTGCGCGGCGGGCATCTGCATGACCGCGAGCCACAACCCCGCGCCCTACAACGGCTACAAGGCGTACGGCCCCGACGGCTGCCAGATCACCACGCAGGCGGCGCACGACATCCAGGCGGCCATCAACGCCGTGGACATCTTCGACGACGTGAAGCGCATGCCGTTCGACCAGGCCCTCGCCGAGGGCTGGGCCAGCTACACCGACGAGGGCACGCTCGACCGCTTCGTCGACGCCGTGTTCGCGCAGTCGCTCGAGGAGCCGGGCACGAACGCCGACGCCGGCTTCAAGGTGGTCTACACGCCGCTCAACGGCACGGGCCTCGAGTGCGTGACGCGCATCCTCGAGCGCGTGGGCGTGACCGACGTGACGCTCGTGGAGGAGCAGACCGCGCCCGACGGCAACTTCCCCACCTGCCCCTACCCCAACCCCGAGATCCGCGAGGCGCTCGAACGCGGGCTGGCGCTGTGCGAGGACGTCCGCCCCGACCTGCTGCTGGCCACCGACCCCGACGCCGACCGCGTGGGCGTGGCGGCGCTGCATGACGGCGAGTATCACCTGATCAGCGGCAACGAGATGGGCATCCTGCTGCTCGACTACATCTGCCGCACGCGCGCCGCGCGCGGCGAGGACCTCTCGCGCGCCGTGTCGCTGACCACCATCGTGTCAACCGCCATGGTCGACGCGCTGGCCGCCGAGTACGGCTTCCAGCTGCGCCGCACGCTCACGGGCTTCAAGTACATCGGCGAGCAGATCGGCCTGCTCGAGGCCGCAGGCACGCCCGAGCGCTTCATCTTCGGCTTCGAGGAGAGCTACGGCTACCTCTCCGGCACGCACGTGCGCGACAAGGACGCCGTGAACGCCAGCATGCTCATCTGCCAGATGGCGCGCGACTGGAAGGCGCGCGGCGTTGACCTGGTGGAGGCCATGGACGCGCTCTACCGCAAGCACGGGTACCACCGCAACGCCACCATCAGCCTGGAGTACCCCGGCGCCGCCGGCGCGGAGAAGATGGCGGGCATCATGAGCGGGCTCTCCGCGAACGCGCCGCAGGAGGTGGCGGGGCTGAGCGTGACCGCGTGCGTCGACTACCAGAAGGGCGTGGCCATGCCGTACGTGGGCTCGGCGGGCGCCGACGGCGAGGCCGACGCGCCTCAGACGCTCCCCGCGGCGGGCGTGTTCGAGATGCAGCTCGAGGGCGGCAGCAAGCTCATCGTGCGCCCGAGCGGCACCGAGCCGAAGATCAAGGCGTACCTGTTCGCCGCCTGCCCCACCCCCGAGGAGGCCGCCGACCTGCTGGCGAAGATGGACGAGGCCGCCCGCGCGATCCTGGCATAGGCGCGCTCGGACAGCGCGCGAACGCGCCTTGCGCAACGCGAACGCCCAGCGCAGAAGCGTCCGGCGCACGAAGCTCTGGTTCTTCGCGCTCATTTCGCGCCCACAACACTGCCCGCGCTTGAGAGCACCGGGCCCCGCGAAGACTCGCATCCTGCGATCTTCGCGGGGCCTTTTCTGACTCTGGGGCCTTTTCGTGCTTCGAGGCATCATCGGGCCTCGGGTCTTTTTTCGGACCCTGGGGCTTTCTTCGTGCTTCAGAGTCCTTTCGAACTTCGGGGCCTTTCTATCGGATCTCGGAGCTTTTTCTGGCTTCGGGGCCTTCTCGCAACGGGGTGGATTTGTGGAGAAATTGTAAGTACAGGCTAACTTTTAATGGCAACACCTTGCGCTGCATTGAAAGTTACTCTAAGATAACTTTTGTCGAAAGGGAACGGCACCGAAGAGCAGAGGCCCGAGCGAGACGTCGCGAAAGGCGCGAAGCTTGAAGGAGCCCGAACCGATCGCAACTCCTCCTCTCTTTGCTTTACAGGGCGGCGAGCATTCCTCGTCTTGCTTCGCCGCAAACAAGTTGAGCCCGCAGGATCCCCCTCCTTGCGGGCTCAACTTGTCTTTGCTTCCGGCAATACCCCTCGCCTTCGCCCCTGCAATACCCAGACGACACGCATCGTTGCTTTGCAGTACGCTGCGCCATGCCTTGTCACGCCACGCCGTGCCACGCCATGCCACGCTGCGTCACGCCACGCTATGCTGCGTCATCTTGCAACGTGTTGCCCCGCCCTCCTCCCTTTCCCTCAGTGCTGTTTTGCGAAACACGTTTCGCAAAACAGCTCCAAAAAGACAACGCAAGAAATCAGCCTGGCTCTCCCACCAAGATCCCCCGTCGAAACCTACCACTAAAACCTATTACCGAAGCCTCCTGCTGAAACCTCACGAAACAAGGAGGCGAAACGGGCGAGATTGCAAAACTGAACACTCCTGACGCAAACGCAAAACGCACGGGAACAAACGAATGTTTCACGTGAAACATTCGCGTTCGGAGCGCTCTGTCTTTCGGAGCGCCCTGCCTGGAGCGTTCGTGCTGCATGTGTCCGAACGCAGAAAAAGCCGCTGGGGGAAGCGGCTTTTTCCACATGAGAGAAACGGGGAGAATGAAGGTGTCTTTGTCTTATTCCTTTTGTTTACGTGGTTCATCATAGTCGCTTTATTATTTCTAGTCAAGAATAATCTTGAAAAAATATCATCAATCGGAGAACCTGCGTCTCGGGACGCCGGAGAGTCCGCGCTCAGAGGCGTCACGGGACGCCGGGGGGCTCGCGTTCGGGAGCATCACGGGACGTCTGAGGGGGGCTTGCGTTCGGGGGTGTCACAGAACGTCCGGGGGACTCGCGTTCAAGGGCGTCACGGGGATCTGTATCTCGGTGACGAACTCGGAGACGTCGTTGGTCAGGCCGAAGTCGATCATGGTGACCTCCCTCGAGAAGCCCGCCACGCCCAAGCCGCGCTCGCGCGCGAACCCCAGGAGGCGCTCGTAGCGCTGCGGCGCCGCCTCGTGCGAGCCGCGGAAGCGCGTGACCAGGCACGTCTCCTCAGGCAGCAGCACCGTGCCGCCGCGGTAGTCGTCCTCCTCGTCAAGCACGATGAAGATGAGCTCGTAGGGGTGGAAGCGCCCGCGCTCAAGCGACTCCTGCGAGAGCCCGATGCCCACCTTCCCCAGGAAGATCGCGGTGCTCTCCTCGTTGCGCTCGAGCTCGCGGATGTGAATCTCCAGGTCAAGTGCGCTCTCCACCGCGAAGCTCTTCTTGAGCAGCGCGATGCGGCGCGCCGGCACCCGCTCGAGCGCGATCGCGTCCATCTGCGCGCCCACGGCCTCGTCGATCTGCGCGAGGCGGTTGTCGATCTTGCGCTGGATCGCGCCGAGGCGCTCTTGGCGCTGTGCGACGTCGGCCCTCTGCTGCAGCAGCATCTCGCGTACGCCGCCGATCCCGCGGTTCTCGATGAACCCCTGGATGCGCTCGAGAGGGATGTCGAGCTCGCGCAGGTAGCGGATGGTGTTGAGGCGCTCGAACTGGCGCGTGCTGTAGTAGCGGTACCCCGTCGCGGGGTCGACGGCCTCCGGCGACACGAGCCCCAGCTTGTCGTAGTGCCGCAGCGTGCTCACGCTCAGGTGGAACAGCCGCGCGATCTCGCCTATCTTGAACAGGTCACCCTCCATGCGCCTCCCTTTCCCGCTTCGCCGCACTCCTTGCGGCATCCCGCACCTTCGGCCCTGCCGCCACGCCACCATGCCGCTTCGCTGCGGTTCCGCCACCTTATCATGCCGCCCCTTCGCAGCTCTTCCCTTCTCGCCGCTTCCCTTTCCCGCCGCTTCGGCGTTTTCTCATTTTCCGCTTGACTCTATAACCATTGTAGAGTTTTTAATACGTCTCGCACGCAGCAAATCACCACGAAACGCGCGCCAAGGCGCGCTGCCCGAAAGGAATCGCCATGATCGGAACCATCGTCAACGCAGGGTGCATCGCCGTCGGCAGCATCGTCGGCAGCGTGGTGAAGAAGGGGCTCGACGAGAAGCTCCAGAACGCCCTGTTCACAGCCATGGGGCTTGCCGCGCTCGGCATCGGCATCAACGCCGTGGTGCAGAACATGCCGAACAGCAACTACCCCGTCCTGTTCATCGTGAGCCTGGCGCTGGGAAGCCTGGCAGGCACCGCCGTCGACCTCGACGAGCGCTTCCAGCGCCTGAGCGAGCGCCTATCGAAGGGCAAGAGCGAGCTGGGGCGGGGCCTCTCCACGGGCATCCTGCTGTTCTGCATCGGCACGCTGTCCATCCTGGGCCCCATCCAGAGCGCGCTGTACGGCGACCACACCTACCTGTTCGCCAACGCCGCGCTCGACCTGGTGACCAGCATGGTGCTCGCGTCGGCGTACGGCATCGGCATGATCCTGGCAGCCGGCGTGCTGTTCGCGTGGCAAGGCAGCATCTACGGGCTCACGCTGCTGCTCGGCAACTTCGTGACGCCCGACATGATGTGCGAGCTGTCCGTGGTGGGCGGCTTCCTCATCGCGAGCACCGGCATCTCGATCCTCGGGATCAAGGACCTCAAGACCATGAACATGCTGCCCAGCCTCGTAGTGCCCATCGCCTTCTGCGCCGCGGCAAGCGCGCTGGGGTGGTAGGCTCCAACGGCGCGCGCGAAGCCCCTCGCATGCCGTGATCCCTGCGCGCACCCCACACGTCCGCGCGCCGCACCGCGCGCCACCCGTCCCGCGCGCCGCGGCAGGCGCGCTGGGATGGTAGGCGCCGCGCCCTCCTCTCGCTCCTTGTTTATTTTCCAACAAATATTATTTCTATACAGATATAATTAGGAAGTCACCCCCGGCCGCGCATCGCGCGCGGCAAACTTCAACGCGAGGAGGAGAGCCATGAGCGAACGAGCAGACGGAGCGAAGCGCCCGGAGAAGGCCGCGGCGTGGGAGCTCTACGACCGCCTCATCGAAGGCGTGCCCGCGGGCATCGCCGTGCGCGACTATTGCCTGGGAACGCGCTGGACGTACGTGGAAGCCGACTGCGGCATGGGCGTCAGCTTCTCCTGCAAGGGCGGCGCCCCGTACGCCCTGAAGGACGACCTGCGCAAAGCCGACCTGCGCAAGGTAGCTGAGCTTGCCAAGTCGTGGTGCTTCGAGGAAGCCTCGCTCGGCGTCGCCGCGCTGAACGCCTGGTACTCGCGCCCGGAGATGATCGACGGGCTGGGCGCCCTCTACGACGATCCCGTGGAGCTGCCCGACGGCACCACCCGCAAGCTGGACGCCTTCGGCGCGTGGCGCCCGCGCATCGAGGAGGCGCACCCCGACGGCGATGCGCGCGTCGTGGTGGTCGGCCACTTCCCCCACGTGGACCGCATCGAGGAGTACGCCCAGCTCACCGTGCTCGAGCGAAGCTGCACGAGCCCTATCGACACGCCCGACCCGGCCTGCGAGTACGTGATGCCCCTGGCCGACTACGCCTTCATAACGGGCGTCACGATCATCAACAAGACCTGCCCCCGGCTGCTGCAGCTTGCGCAACGCGCCACCACCGTCATGACCGGCCCCTCGGTTGTCATGTCGCCCGTTCTCTTCGAGCACGGGGCCGACACGCTGGCCGGCAGCGTGGTGGAGGACCCGGAGAAGGTGAGCTTCGCCGTGAAGACGGGGAAGGGGCAGTTCTTCGGGGAGGCCCTGCGCATGTCGTGGGTGAGCCGCCCCGGCTGCTAGCAGGCGTTAAGCGCGAAGCGGTGGCGAGCGCATAGCAGCACCCATGAGAAAAGGCTGGTCGAAGAGCGATGAATCGATCGTCGACCTGCTTCGCAGCGAGGACCCCGTCGGCTGACGCCGCACCGGGCCTCATGCGCGGACAAGCCTGTTGCGGGAAAAAGGGAGGTGTGCATTGCGGCAGCGAGTCGCAACCATATGCTGGGGCCTGCGCATGGCGTGGCATATGGACAAGCGCGTGCTCTTGCTCGCCTCCGTCCTCGTTGCCGCGCTTTCGGTGCTGCCTGCGGTCGCCCTCATCTTCAACCGCGCATCCATAGCGCAGCTCTCTGAGTTCCTGGCGTACGGAACGGGCACGTTCGCCGACGTGCTGCCCGACATCGTGGCATACGGGGCCCTGCTGGCGCTCATCGCGGTGTCGGGGCGCATGAACTCGGAATACCTCTCCGCGCTCATGGAGAACACCTACGCGTACGGCATGCAGGCGCATCTCATGGACGTGGTGAGCCGGCACGACATCATCACGCTGATGCGCCGCAACGTGAACGAGGACTTCAACTACATCATGCGCCGCTCCATGGCCCTGAACCAGATGATCGCCTGCCTCATATCCATGGTCGGCAAGGCGTTCTCCATCGCGTCGCTCTGCGTTGCGGCGGCAACGCTCTCGCCAGCGGTCCTCTTCATCGTGGCGGCATACGTGCTGCTGGCCGTGCTGCTGTCGGCGCACTTCTCGCACGGCACGCGCTTCTCGTGGCCGGTGTTCCGAAAAGCCGAGGTCAAGGCGCAGTTTCTTCAAAGCATGCCACAGGAGTCGAACGTGGCGAAGGAGATCAGGCTGTTCGGCTGCGCCGACGAGGTGGTGAGCGGGTGGGAGCGAGCCTACGACGTCCGCATGAGGCTTGCCGTGAGGCGATCCGCCGAGGCCGAGAAGCGCACGTTCCTCGCCAGCCTGCTGTTCTACGCGTTTCTGGCAGTCGCCATCGCCTCCCTGCTCGGCGCCCTTGCCGCCGGCGACGCCACGCCGGCGACGCTGCTTACCACGTTCTCGCTCTGCACGAGCCTGTTCACCGCCGTCGGCCCCATCACGCGCGACCTCATGAGCCTCGACGAGAACATGTTCGCCATCGAGCAGCAAAGCGACCTGCTGGACGGCTTCGACGGCGCCCCCACGGAGACAACGCGGACAGCAACCCGAGAAGGCCGCGCTGGCGAAGGCGCGGCGCCTGACGACGCAAGCGCCAGGGACGTCGCAAGCGCCAGGGACGCCGCAGGAAACGCGGGCACCAAAGCCGCCGCGATCCCCGTGTTCGAGGCGCGCGGCGTCACGTTCTCCTACACGGGCGCGAAGAACGACCTCGACGGGGTTGACCTCGTCATCATGCCCGGCGAAGTGGTGGCACTCGTCGGCGAGAACGGCTCGGGGAAGTCCACCCTCGCGAAGGTCCTCCTGGGCACGCTGCCAACGGATTCCGGAGAGCTCTCCTTTTGCGGCGTGCCCTACGAGAACCTTGCGGACGGCGCGCTCTCGAAGCGCATCGGCGCGTTCTTCCAGGACTTCTACCTCTACCACCACAGCGTCGCCGAGAACATCGCCTACGGATGCGTCGACCAGGTGGATGACCGCGAGGCCGTCCGCCGCGCGCTCAGGCGCGGCGGGGCCGAGCGCATCATAGACAGGCTGCCGCAGGGCCTCGACACGATGGTGCGCAAGCGCATCGACCCCAATGGCGTCGAATTCTCAGGCGGCGAGAAGCAGCTCCTGGGAACTTCGCGCGCCTACATGGGCGACAAGGACGTCCTCATCTTCGACGAGCCTGCGAGCATGCTCGACCCGCTTGCCGAACTCGACCAGTTTGCCCGCATCCGCTCGCACACGAGGGGCCGGACGGCGATACTCATCAGCCACCGAGTCGGATTTGCGCGGCTGGCCGACCGCATCGTCGTGATGGACCGCGGGCGCGTGGCAGAGACGGGGACGCATGACGAGCTTCTGCGAAAGGGCGGCCTCTATGCCCAGCTCTTCCGCGACCAAGCCCAGTTCTACCTGGACGACGACGGCACGAGCAGCGTCACGCGCAAGGTGTCCGAGGAGATGATGCGATGAGCGCCGTGCTCAAGCCGCCCTCGAGCACGGCGGCTCCCGCGCGCGACGACGCGCACATCTCCCCTCGCGAGTTCTTCGCGCTCGTCGGACGCTCGCTCGCCGTGAGCTACAAGGCCCGCGGGGCGGCCTCGTGCGCGGTGAGCGCGATCGGGTTCGCCTTCGCGCTGGCGCCGTCGGTGCTGGCGTGGCTCATGGGCGTCTTCACCGACGCGGTGCAGGGCGTGTTCGAGGGCACCGCCCCCGCGGGAAGCGCGTTCGCCATGCTGGCCGCGCTCATGGGCGTCTACGTTGCGCAGCTCGGATACACGTGCCTGCGCAGCTACTTCGAGCAGGCCGACTCCGAGCGCATGATGCGCTACATCAGAAAGCGAACGCTGTCCATCACCTGCCGAGTGCGCATGCGCCACATCGACAACGAGGGCGGCTTCGCCGAGCGCTCGTCGTTCGTGGACACCGCAGCAGGGCTCCAAGCTGCGGGCTCCATGCAGCAGATCGCGCTCTGGATGCAGAACGCCGTCGCGTTCTGCGCGCTCGCCGTGGTCCTCGCGGGCGTTGACGCGTGGATGATCGTCATCGTAGTGGTCACCGCGCTGCCCTCGGTCATCCTGACCTACGCTCAGGAGCGCGAGCGCTACCGCCTCTCGCGGTCGCTTGCTCGCACGAGCGCGTTTGCCCAGATGTACTACCAGGATGCGACGCGCTTCCAGACGCTGCAGGAGGTCAGGTTCAACCGCATCTTCCCTTACGTCAAGGCGCGGAAGTGGCAGCCGAGCGTCGACGAGGTCATCCTGAAGGACGGCTCGATGAAGCGCCGCCATGCCGTGGCGAACGCCTGCGCCGACCTGTTCTCGGGCTCGGTCTACGTGCTCGTGCTGGCGCTGGCCGCCGCGAAGATCTACGCGGAGCCAGCGCTTGGGCTCGGCGTGTTCACGCTGACGCTCTCAGGGGCCGCCCAGATGCAGTCGCTCGTGTCGCAGCTGTTCACCGGCGCCACCGCGTTCGTGGCGAGCGCGCCCTACATCCAGGACTTCTTCTCCCTGGAAGACTTCGAGCATGAGCCGGCTGCCGAGGCGCCAGACCGCATCGCCGCCGCCACGCCAGACCGCATCGCCGCCAACGCTCCCGACGTCCGCTCTCCCGAGCCCAGCGCTCCTGCCGACATCGTGTTCGAGAACGTGCGCTTCACCTACCCAGGAGCGCCTGACGAGGCGCTTCGAGGCGTGAGCGTGACCGTGCGCGAAGGCGAGCGCGTCGCCGTCGTGGGCAGGAACGGCTCGGGCAAGTCCACGTTCGTGAACCTGCTCTGCGGCTTCTACGCCCCCGACTCGGGGAAGGTCACGGTATCAGGGCTCAACCCGTACGAGAACCCCGTGCGCGTGCGCGCGGACCTGTCGGCCGTGTTCCAGGACTTCGCGCGCTACGAGGACACCATCAGGGAGAACATCGCGATCTCGGCTCCAGGACGCGCGCGGGACGACGCCGCCATGATGTCTCTCGCGAAGAAGACCGGCGCGTCGGGCACGATTGCATCTCGCGAGAAGGGGCTCGATGACGTGGTGGGCTCCTACAGCGAGCGCGGCAACAACCTCTCGGGAGGCCAGTGGCAGCGCGTCGCCATCACACGGGCCGCTTGGAGGAGCCGGGCGCGCATCATGCTCCTCGACGAGCCGACGAGCGCGCTCGACCCGATGGCTGAGGCCGAGATCTACCGGAACTTCTCCGACATCGTCGAAGGCAGGACGGCCCTTCTGGTCTCGCATCGGCTCGGCATCGCCTCGCAGGTGGACCGCGTGCTGGTCTTCGACGGAGGCCGCATCGTCGAAGACGGCTCACCTGAGGAGCTGATCGCCGCAAACGGCCTGTTCGCCGAGCTCTACCGCTCGCAGGCGCAGTGGTACCGATAGCGCCTCGCGCGTCCCTCGAAGCTCCCCTCAGAAGGAGACGGAGACGACATGCTGTACGTGCAAGCGCGCCGTGCCCGAAGCCAGATCCTTCGACTCGCTTCGCTCGCTCAGGATGACATGGGGGAAAGTGACCTCATTCGGGATGATGCGAGGGAGCAAGCTCGCCGGGATGACGCGAGGCCCTCTATGCGGAAGGGGTTGTGGCAGAAGCCCTGAGCAGCCGTTTTGATCCGCTGCATATCAGAAGGAAACGCAAGAAGCCCACCACATATTGTGGCGGGTTTCTTGCTGATGAGGCTTCTGTTGCAGCTACTTTCTCAGTCCAAAGGAACGCCCAAGGGCTTTGCCGCAGAGAGCTGGCGCGACGAGCCGTCAGCGTGCCGCCGTGCTAGCGGCGGGCGCGACGGGAGTGGCAGTGCTTCCTGCCGCTCTTGCGCTTGCCGTGCGCGCCGTGCTCCTTGCAGGACACGATGATCTTCTCGGTGATGGCGTTGAGCTGGGCGATCTCCTCGTCGGTGAGGCAGGACAGGATCTCCTCGGCCGTCTTGGAGTTGGCGGCGCAGCGCCTCTCGGCGATCTTCTCGCCCTCCTCGGTGAGCTTCACCGTGTAGGTGCGCTTCTCCTCGGCATCCTCGATGGTGACGTACCCGTTGCGCTCGGCCTTGCGCACGACGTTCTTCAGCTCGCCGCGGTCGAAGCTCAGGCGCTCGACGAGCTCGCGCGAGGAAGCCTGGCCGCCCGAGACGTGCAGGACCTTCAGCAGCGCGCCCTGGCCCTTCTTGTAGCTCTTGGGGCCGTTCTTGCGGAACGCGCGGTTGGTGAGCTTGCTCGCCTTCTTCATCTGGGAAAGCGCCTTGGTGGCGGTGGTCATACTACGTGCCTTCTTTCTTCTTCTCTCCTGGTTTTTCAAGCTTGCCCACTATAGCCCTCCGACAAGCGTGCGTCGAGTTTTTGCAACAGTTATTCACAATATAGCTATTGAATAATTCTTTTCCCAGATAAATTGCCTCTTAAGTATTATTCACAAAAGAATATATTGACAAGGGCAGCGGAAGCGAGGGCTTTCCGCCCGCAACGCGCCTGCGTCAGGGGCCCACCCGAAGCATGGGCTCATGACGAGAGAAAAGCCGCTGGGTGGACTAGCGGCTTTTCTCTCACAAGAGAGGAGTGGAGGTTTTTTCTTAGCTTCTGCTTTCTACGGAAGCTATCATACATGACTAATTATCCCTAGTCAAGAATAATTCTGAGAAAAATACCTCGCTCGGCCCTTAGCTCCCGCTCGGCCCTTCGCGCGGCCCTTCGCTCCCGCACGGCCCTTCGCTCCCGCACGCCTTCGCTCTGCGCGCCCCACGCCCCCTCTCGCGCACGTCTTCCCGGCGAGCGCTATACTAGCGCTCGAAAACGCACACCGAGCCGAGGAGGACGAACATGGAGTATCAGCAGCTGCAAGACGAGATCAAGGCCGCCATGAAGGCGCGCGACAACCGCCGCCGCGACATCCTGCGCCAGGTGCACACCGAGCTCAAGGCCATCGAGGTGAACGAGCGCCGCGACATCGTGGAGGCTGACGTGGACGCCATGCTCAAGCGCGTGATCAAGCAGACGAAGGAGACGCTCGACGGCTCCATCAAGGCCGGGAACAACCAGGAGCGCACCGACACGCTGGCCGCCCAGGTGTCCATCCTTGAGGAGTACCTGCCCCAGCAGGTGTCGGGCGACGCGTTGCTCGCGCTCATCGACGAGACGCTCGCCGAGACGGGCGCGTCCACGAAGAAGGACATGGGCCGCGTGATGGGCGCGCTGACGAAGAAGACGGGCGGCAACTTCGACAAGGCCGCCGCAGCCGCCGAGCTGGGCAAGCGCCTGGGGTAGGTCGAGCACGCAGGCGGCGGAACAGACGAAGAGGCGGCGGCGCCCTCAGCGGCGGTTGGGGGGCTTTTGTGGGGTTGAGCCTTTCCGGCATGCCCTTTGCTATGCTAGTGCAGCGAACAGACGTCAAGAGCAACCGAAGCACATTAAGGAAACCCGCTCTCATGATACTGCATGGCACCCCGCTGCCGCCCCATACCGCCGCGCGCCCCCTTGCAGGACGCGCCGCACCTGCCACCGCCACCGCGCAAGCCATCTCGCCCGCCGCGCCAGCGTGCCCCTTCGCGCATCCCGTCGCGACGGCCTGCATCGCCGTGCTCGTCGCGCTCGCGCTCGCCCTCGCGCCGCTCGGCGCCTGTATGGGCGCAGGCGCGCTCACGCAGGCGCATGCCGAGACCACCGACATCGAGGCCGAGGCCGATGCGGCGCAGCAGGCCATCGAGGAGTCGGCGCGCATCTACAACGAAGCCACCGAGCACGTCGCCGAGCTCGAGCGGCAGATCGCAGACAACGAGAGCTGCATCTCCGCGATAGAGGAGCAGCTGCCCGCGCAGCGCGAGCGCAGCGGCGCAGCGCTCGGCGAGCTCTACAAGTTCCAACGCGAAGGCTCCTCGCTCATCGACCTCATGCTCTCCGCCGAGAGCTTCCAGACCTTCCTCACCTCGGTCGACTTCCTCGGACGCGTGTACGGCACGCACATGGGCGAGGTGGAGAAGCTCCTGGCGATGACCTCCGAGCTCGACACGCAGAAGAACGAGCTCGCCACGGCGCTCACGCAGGCTCAGGAAGAGGAGGCGCGCGCGGCCCAAGCGCTTGCTGAGGCGCAGGAGGCGCGCGAGCGCGCGCAGCGGGAAGCCCAGGCGCGCGCCGAGGAGGAGGCGCGCGCGGCCGCTGAGGCGCAGGCGAAGGCGGAGGCCGAGCAGGCCGCAAAGGATCAGGCCGCGAGCGACGCCGCGTCGAGCGCAAGCAGCTCGGCGGGCAGCGCGAGCGCCCCGAGCGCCGTGCCCGAGCCCGTAACGCCACCCGTGAACGACAACGCCGACTGGTCAAGCGACAAGGCGGCGTTCGTGAGCTCCTGGGCTGGGCGCATCGACGCGTACCTGGCTGGCTCGCCCCTCGCCGGCCAAGGCACCACGTTCGCAGAGGCAGCATGGGACTACGGCGTCGACCCGCGCTTCTCGCCCGCCATCTCGTTCGTCGAGAGCTCGAAGGGCGCGGCCTGCTTCCTGCCGTACAACGCGTGGGGCTGGGGCTCGGTAAGCTGGGGCAGCTGGGAGGAGGCCATCGACGCCCACGTCCGCGGCTTGGCACGCGGCTACGGCTACACGCTCTCCGAGGCCGCCGCCAAGAAGTACTGCCCGCCCAACTGGCAGCACTGGTACAACAGCGTGTCCGCCGAGATGAACAAGATCTAGCGGGGCCAACCGAACAGAGAAGCCTCTGATCAAGCCCCTGCGACTAAGAAGCGCGGTCTGTTCCGCTTTACTGCCGATGCTTACTGCCGATTTCTCCTTCGCTTCATCGGCAGAAAAGTCGAAGGCCCTGTCTTCTGCGCTATCTGCGGCGACAGCGCATGCACACGGCAGCGACCACGCAGACGCCTGCGGCGAGCACGGCCACGCCCGCCGTGATCATCACGGGCAGCCCCAGCTCATCGCCCGTGTCAGCCAACGACGTCCCCGTCGTAGCCTCCGCCGGAGCGGGCGCAGGCGCGGGCGTGGGAGCAGGGGCAGGCTCCGGCGCCGGCCCGGGCTCAGGCGACGGCGCCGGCCCGGGCTCAGGCTCAGGCTCAGGTCCGGGCTCAGGCGCCGGCCCGGGCGTTGGCCCAGGCTCCGGCCCCGGTTCTGGAGCGGGTTCCGGGTTTGCGTATGCCTTGACCGGGAAGTTGTCGAAATCCATCGTGTCGGGGCTGCCTTCCATGAGGTCAACCAGGTCCAATGCCAGTTCGCCTTCTTCCTCGGCTACAACCAAAAAGCTCTCTTCGCGGTTGACGATGCCGCGCGCATACTTCGTAGGGGGGTCAGACTGTCCCTGGGCCATCTCATCCCAGCCGCGCTTGTTGATGCCGAAGTCAAACAAAACGCGATAGGGAGGCTTCGATTCGCCTGGATCGACGATCTCCTCCGTTACCACAACCGCGTACTTCTGCCCTTTCTCCACGATCACGCTGTTCGGAAGATCGACGAGGTGGTAGCCGCCATACTCATACATCTCCGACGGCACGGTAGCTGCGAGCTTACCGTCCTTGGGCGACGTCCAATCCTCGCCTAAAAGGTACACCTCGCACGTCACCTTTACGTTAGGGACGGAGGTCTCGAACGACACCGCGGTGACGGCCTGGCGCTCGTCTGCCGTGAAGACGTTTGCCATGCTCGCCGGGATAGGGTACTCCAGCGTCATCGGGCTCGGCGAAGGCATGAAGTCGTATTGGTCGATGATGCGGTAATCCCCCTGGTGACCCCGAACGGTCGCGTCATGGTTGGTCATGTCGTAGTCAAGCGTCTCGACGTTGGTGATGCTCTGATCGTGATAGGACAGGTAGAAGCAGCCTTTCTCGCCCCAGTCGAACTTGTTGGGGAATTCTTCCTCTTCCGACCCCCAGCTGTTCTTGACGATCCAAGCGCCGGGACCAGGCGGCTGCGTGGCACCTGGCACCTGCGCCGATGTCAGGAAGTTGCCCACCGCGTAGTCGTCATCCCATCCGACGATGGTGACGGCATGATTCGCCGGGGCCTTCTCGTAGGTGTAGTGCGCCCACGTATCGGGGTTGATGTACCTCTGCTCAACAACCGGCACGCCCGGCCGGTACTGGTCAGCGCAGAAGTTGATGCTCACCGCACGGCCCTGAAGCAATTCGCTCTTGATGGCATCGACGGCGTCTTCGTCATACCTGTAGTTGCCGTCATCATCGACGCCGGCAGGTGACGGCAGCAGGTTGACGTCCTTGAGCTGGAGGGCAGACCGAAAGCGCAGGCTCTCGTCAACCGACCAGCCGCCATCGGCGCTGTAGTAAACGGGAGCGCCGCTTGAGTCATCGACGGTGCTGCCGTCCTTGTTGCGGTAAGGCGCATCGCTTTCAAGGACGGGCCCGACGCCTGACGACAGCACCGAGGTGATGGTGGGAGGCGAGCCGCCCTGGTTGAGGATGACATCCGGCTCAAGGCTGTGTTTTCCGCCAGCATCTACCGTGTAGTAGCCCTCCCCCACCTGGCTTTGGTAGTTGGTGGAACCTGAGGCGTCGATGGCTTCCTGGGAAAGCGGGGTGTAGGCGAACCATGCGAGATGGAGCTCCGACAGGTCATCAAGCCCTTGGGGGGCCGACCCGCCCAGCTCGCTCAAGATGCTCGTCTCCGACGCGGCGATCGCGCTGAAGCTCCAGCAGGTGCCCCAGGGGTTCTGCAGTTTGACCGGGGTCACCAGGCCCGCCTCGCGCAGATCGTACTTCTCGGGAACCGAGGTCCGCGACATCGACGCGATGCCGTTCGTCGCATCGACTCTGTCGTTCGCGCGGTTGGTGAGGAGGTCGTCTACGTTGCCCGTCTTGTTGAATCTCTGGCGCATCTCAGCATGGGTTTCGTTGAATATGCTCGTGAAGCGGTCAATCGCCGCGCTGTTGTCAGCCGCGCTGTTGTCAGCCGTGCCGTCATCCGCAGGGTCGGCGAGGGCGGCGCCCGGCATCAGCGGCACGAAGGCGAAGACGAGCAGAAAGGCGAGGGCGGCGCGGGCGAGGCGATTGGCGAGGGGGAGGGGCTGCATTTTCATCAGGTCTCCTTGCGCGTAATTTACTGCAAGCACGGGCAGAACGGGAGTAGAGCCAGCGGCAGAGCAAAAGGTGAAGCAAGGGGTGGGACAAGATGATGCGC
The DNA here is from genome assembly GCF_011038995.1 of Adlercreutzia sp. ZJ242. Taxonomy (NCBI): domain Bacteria; kingdom Bacillati; phylum Actinomycetota; class Coriobacteriia; order Eggerthellales; family Eggerthellaceae; genus Adlercreutzia; species Adlercreutzia sp. ZJ242. Next base: position 17,970 of record NZ_JAAKEE010000028.1, on the reverse strand, counting down.
AGCTGCGAGAGATTCGTTCGCAGTTTATCTGATTCTACCCCATTTCGCAGGCCAAACGCCCCAGACCCCCGCACTTTCTGCTCCATCGCAGGCCACAGGGGCATCCCGCGAGCCGCCCGAGCAGCCCCCGGGAAACGCGTTCGCACGGCCCCTATGGCCGCATGAGCCTTCGGAGGCGAGACGCCCGAGCGCAGGCTCGAAGCAGGGATCGCCGGCGCGTTCCACCCTCGAGAGCGCACGAAGGCCGCCCGGAGGCGGCCTTCGACTGAAGTCTATGGAGCGGGCGACGGGAATCGAACCCGCGTTGTAAGCTTGGGAAGCTCAAGTTCTACCATTGAACCACGCCCGCAGTGAGAGAGTATTATACTCCTCCTTCCTCGAAATCGCCTGACATTTCAGCGAATCCTCACGAGACCAGACGCGGCTGGCAAATTGACGCCCGAGGCACCCGGCGCAGCTTCTCGCAAGCAGAACTCGCATGCCTCTTCGCTGACAGGGCGAAAATGCGTGCAATAATATTGACATGCCGCTATCCCCATCCCCTCTGCGTCGTTGGCGCATCAAGGAGCTGACACGGTAATCGCAGTTCGTTGAAGCCCGGCGGGCCAGCGGATGGGCCAGCGGGCGGCAGGCCTTGCGCTCAGAAAGCCAACGGCCTGCCATCTCGCAACCGCTGCCCAAGGAGAGAAGGCTCATTTGACGATGAACATACTGGTATTGCAAGGCAGCCCTCGCCTCGATGGAAACACTGCGAAAATGTGCGAGGCGTTTGCCCGCGGAGCGCGCGAGGCCGGCCACACGGTCTACATCATGAACGTCGCCAGGATGAGCATCTCGGAGTGCCAGGGCTGCCTCAAGTGCCACAGCATCCCTCAAGGAGAAGAGCTCGAAGCATCGCTGCATCCCGAGGACGGCCGATGCGCAATCCGCGACGACATGGACAAGATCTACGAGCTCTGGAACGAGGTGGAGATGATGGTCTTCGCAAGCCCCGTCTACTACGGCTCGCCCACTGCGCCAATACTCGCCGTGCTTCACCGAAGCTTGGCGAAGTTCGTTCCGGCCAAGATAAAGAAGACCGCCCTGATACTGGCCTCCCTTTACAAAGACGTCTACCATGCTTCCGAGTACATCTACTACGGCTACTTCCAAGGCTACTTCAACGCAGAAGACTGCGGCGTGTACACCTATGCAGGGCTGGATGACGCTCCTGCTGACAAGCTCGATGAGCTCGAAGAACTGGGGCGCTCCCTGTAATGGGGTCTCTGGAAGTGGGGTATCGGGTCCTCGGCACCTTCCCGCATGCTCTTTTCAAGACTTCGCGGCAGCTGCCAAAACGCTCTGTCGCGTAGGTATAGAATTCCCATCGTGCCTTTTCGCGAGCGCCCAGCTTACAATGCACGAAACAAGTTTAAAAGGAGTGCCGCATGACCGTTTCCGTTCGACCTGCGCGTATTGACGACGCACAGCAGCTCCTCGACATATACAAGCCCTACGTGCTTGAAACGGCAGTTTCATTCGAGATCACGCCGCCAACACGCGAGGAATTCGAGCAGAACATTCGCGCGACGCAAGAGGCCTCATATCCGTACCTCGTGGCAGAATGTGACGGCGTGCCGGTGGGGTATGCCTACGCTCATCGCTTTCGCGTTCGCGAAGCTTATGACCACTGCGCCGAGGTAAGCATCTACCTGGCGCAACCGATGCGTGGGCGTGGCATTGGACGTGCTTTGTACGAGCAGCTCGAGAAGCTCTTGGCTGAGCAGGGCATTGTCAACCTCTATGCGTGCGTTGCGTATTGCGACGAGGAAGATGGGTATCTCACGCATGCAAGCTGTCATTTCCATGAGAAACTGGGCTATGTGCCGGTAGGTCGCTTCAGCAAATGCGGGCACAAGTTCGGGCGCTATTACGACCTTATATACATGGAGAAGCACGTGGGCGCTCATGAAGAGCTCAAGGAAGGCAGCGCGCCTAACGTGCGGCATTAACGTCCGCCTCGCACCCGGTTTTTCATGTCGACAAGAGCGTTCCATGCCGAGGGGCACCTGCGTATGGAGCTAACGTGAACGCCCGCAATGCATGCAATCTGCGATGTCCAGCATGTTGCCACAGCTCCCCGATCCCTATGGCCTGCCTCATAGCTTGGGCATCGCCGGAGTTCGAGCAACGCGCAAGGGGAAAATGCGAAACCCGCCGGGGCTTGAGTTTTCGGGAGGTCGTGGAAGGTCGCTCGTTTGGCCGAAAAGTTTTCGCGGCCCTTGTACACCGCCTAGCTCCCGGCCGAGCATGCGGGCGCATAAGGCCGCTGAGGAGAGGATGTGGCAAAGAGGTCGGAGTGAAACGATAGACCCTCACTGCTCGATGCGACGATGCCATGCGAATGGGAACACATGGTATCGGGACGGTGCGCCAGACGGTAAAATGGTGCGAACCAGAAAGGTCGCTACATGGATCTAGCCAAGCTCGAAACCTATAAGGAGAGTAACCGCCTCGAAGCCAAAGCGGCCCAAGGCGGCTTGCCGAAGAGCGTCTGGGAGACGATCTCCGCCTTCGCCAACACGGAGGGCGGGGTCATCGTGCTCGGAGCAGAAGAGCGCAAGGACGGCACCTTGGAAATCGTTGGACTTGGCGATGCCGATAAGATGCTCGATGACTTCTGGAACACCGCCCACAGCACCGACAAGCTATCATGTTGCGTAATGTCTGACAGGGATGCCAGCATCGAGAACGTCGATGGTAAAGAGCTGATCGTCGTAGAGGTGCCGCGCGCTGACCGACGCTTGAGACCGATCTACGTGAACGGCAACCCCGTCACGGGGACATACAGGCGCGACCACAAGGGCGACTACCGCTGCGCCCAGAACGAGATCCAGGCGATGTACCGGGACGCATCGGACGAGTCCGTCGACACCCGCGTACATGAGAACCTGACTGTAGACGACCTGTCTGCGGAGACTATCGGCTCGTACCGCAGAAGCTACGAGCTGCACCACAACGCCCATGCGTGGGCCGACTTGCCCGACGAGGAGTTTCTTTGCCGGATAGGCGCTGCGAAAGCTGGCGACGATGGGAAGATCCACCCGACAAGCGCGGGCTTGCTCATGTTCGGCGAGGAGTGGCGCATCATGGCGGAGTTCCCGCATTACTTTCTGGACTACCGCCAAGAGCTTGGCACGGACGAGAGGTGGCAGGGCCGGATCACCTCGCAGGACGACAGCTGGTCGGGCAACGTCTTCGATTTTTACAGACGCGTCTTCAACAACATGAAGCAGGCCATCAACGTGCCCTTCAAGCTCGACGAGAACAGCCAGCGCGTAGACGAGACGGAGGCGCACGACGCCCTGCGCGAGGCCATTGCGAACTGCCTCACGAACGCGGACTACAACGAGCGTCGCGGTGTTGTCTTCCTATGGAAGGAGGACGGTCTGCACTTCTCGAATCCGGGCGGCTTTCGCGTCGGCATCGAGGACGCCTACATCGGCGGCAATTCAGATCCGCGCAACGAGACGATGATGAAGATGCTCACGCTCATCAACATCGGCGAGCGTGCCGGGGGCGGCATTCCCGACATGGTGAAGAAGTGGACGTCCGCAGGTTACGGAAAACCGATGCTTAGTGAACAGGTGAATCCCGAAAGGTCGAGTTTTTTCCTGCCGCTGGAAGCAGACAAAGACCCCGATAACTTCGAGCACGCTGAGAGCACGAATTCGAACTCTTTGACACATGGTGAAGTGTCGACGTTGCTCCCGGATTCAGATACTCAATTGAGCGATAACGAGCGTATAGCTTTTCGGTTAGCAATCGAGCAAGGTCGTGTTACCACGGCGATGCTATCTGAAAATGCCGGTGTATCAAAGCTCACTGCCAATCGCACTTTAAAGCATTTGGCTGACATAGAGGTTTTGACTTGGCGAGGAAGAAACAAAACCGATCCTTCTCAATATTACGAAATATCTGAAAAGCTGCTCGGTTAAGAGCAGTTAAGAGCTGTTAAGAGCAGTTAAGAGCTGTTAAGAGCAGTCCCAAGAGGTCTTACGTGGAACAGCAGCAAAGACGATTGGCGAGCAAATAACAGGCTGGCTTAGCCGGCAACCAAAATGGTTCTCATTTGCTTTGCATGCCTCAGCCGTGGACGAAATGACAAGTCAAATTGTTGAAGGAATTGCCAGAAAAGCATGCCAGGAGAATGGCCTGTAAGTATCTTTTGCGGACGATGGCTCATTGCTGAAAGAGCTCACTGAAGAAGACTTGCTATCGCTTAAGTCTTCCGAAAGAACAATTGTCTTGGACTCGGTGACAGCGAATAAGGGAGTAAACGCTCTGACGGATGATGCTGAATTAAAACTTGAGCACAACAGAATTACCGTCGTGTACGGGGAGAACGGTTCGGGGAAATCTGGGTTCAGCTGCCGTCCAGAGGACGCGCACAGGTGACAGGGTGACTTTGCGACGCGCGGGTATTATTGCACCGGTACGAATCATCCCGAAAGGAGCGCTTTCTCTCAGAGCGAAGTGGTGCGCCGACCTCTCGAGCACACCACTTCTGACCCGTGAAAGCGTTGTTTTTTGGATTGGAGTGAATTTTAGTGGTTTGCCGCCCGACTTACTCCCACTTGAAGAAGCGGACGGCGATGAGCGAGCACGCCGCTGTCACCAAGACGAGGACGATCACTTGGGGCAACAGGGACTCGACGCCGATCCCGACCCCGAGAAACGAGCTTTTCATCAACTGCATCCCCTGGGTGAGCGGAAAGAACCGCACGACGCCCTGCACCTGCTCGGGCATGACCTCGAAGGGAAGAGTCGCCCCCGAGAAGACGAGCATGGGGAAGTAGAGCACGCAGGCCCACACGCTCGCCCTCTTGGCGTTCTTGGCAAGGCCCCCGACCATCATCCCGATGCTCAGGGTGGAAGTCACGGTGAGCAGCCAGCTCAGGAGGAAGAGCGGAAGGGATCCTTCGAACCTCGCTCCCCAGAACGCGCTCGCGACGGCGAAGATGGTGACGGCCGACACCAGGGCATAGAGCCCGTAGATCGCCAACTCCACGAAGAGGATGATTGACGGGGTGGCGGGCGTCACCTTGAAGCGCTTGAGGATCTTGCGCTCCCGGTAATCGGATACAACCAACGGAAGGCCCATGAGGCCGCCGGCGCAGATGGATATGGCGCAGAGGGCCCCGAACGACTGCTCGATGAAGGAAAACGACGCCCCCTCGAAGGCAGCGGCGGTTCCGTAGACGAACCCCTGGATGACCAGCACAGCCAGAGGCAGGATGATGGCGAAGATGACCATGTTCATGTTTCTGATGCTCAGCTTCAGCTCGTTGCGGAAAAGGGTTGCGAACGCTTTCATCGAAGGCCTCCCGTCTCACCGGAAAGGGCGAGGTAGGCCTCTTCCAGGTTGTCTTTGTCTGCTGTGGTCTTGGCTTTTTCGGGCGAGCCCCTGAAGACGATGCGGCCCTTGCTCAGGATGCAGATCTCATCGCAAATCGCCTCCACCTCGTCCATGAAGTGCGAGACGATGAACAACGTCATGCCCCCCGCCTTCAATTCGTTCAGGACTTTCCAGATCGAGCGCCGCATAGCCGGGTTGGAAGAGCTTTCTTCTGTCGCGGCGGGGGTCCATCTGCAAGACCTCGACCTTGCCGCTGTCGGGGCGTTTCGTCCCCACGATGCACTCGACGACGGTGCTCTTCCCCGATCCGTTCTGACCCAACAGCCCGAAGGCGCTTCCGGTTGAGACGGACAAGCTGACGTCTTGGACGGCCCTTACGGACCCGTACGACTTGCTGAGACCGCTGACGACGATCACTTCTCTCATCGATCCTCCTTGCTCTCGCGTTTCGATGTACAGGAGACGATAGAGGAGACAGCGGGCCTGGTGGCAAAGTGGAGGGTTCAGCGGATTCTTCTCAGCTCTCCGATGAGGTCGATAACGGTGTTCGCATTCTTTTCCGCCAGCTTGAGGGAGGTGAGGAGCCTGTCGCAGGCAGTCACGATATCGTCATCATGAGGAGGGGTGTCGAGGGTGAGGGCGATTCCCTCCCTTCCGGCGTGTGGGAGGGTCCGCAGCATGCGAAGTATGGAGTTGAGCGAGTAGTTCGCGCATCCCGGCCTGAAGGACTTCGATTTCGAGGGCGGCGCGCACGAGCTTGATCTGGCAGACGTGGACGTCCGTGAACACCCGGTACCCGTTGGACTCCCTCTCGGCCGTCGGGATGAAGCCCCACTGCTCGTACAGGCGCACGGTGTTGACGTGAACGCCCGCGATGCGTGCAATCTGCGATGTCCGATATGTCGCCACAGCTCTCCTCTCCAGCCACAGCCCCCTCTCCATGGCCATGATAATCGGAATCTGAACCCTGGTGACTATGTGGAGGGTTTGCAGATGCGAAGACGGGAGAAAGGGAGAGGGGGAAGCGAAGCAGAAGGCCCGAACTGCTCGATGCGGCAAACGTCATGCAAGTGGGAACGCAGGGTATCGAAGCGACATGCTGAGCTGCAGAACGATCGCGTAAGCATCTGAGTGAGGACTCGTCAAAACAGGGTTACTTTACTGACGCTTTCCTTACATAACTTTTACACTCCCTTGCAAAAGAGCAGACAGTAGCGTCTTATTCTTTTGACTATATTTACAAATGTGCGCGATGAGCAGGATAAGCGTGACCTCGCCTACGTTGGGCGCGCCGCGTATATGCGATATCGGCTGCGTGGAAGGCGGAGGAGTTGGAGAACGCGTTCGAGACGCTCTTGGGGCTTTTGGGCGGGCTTGCCCTGTTCCTGTTCGGCATGAACCTTATGAGCGAGCGCTTGCAGAAGGTCGCAGGCGAGAGGATGCGCAACATCCTGAGGCTCATGACGAAGAATCCGGTGCTCGGCGTGCTGGCGGGCGCGTTGGCGACGGCGGTGCTGCAAAGCTCGTCGGCCACCACGGTGATGACCATCGGGTTCGTGAGCGCGGGCCTCATGGGCCTGCCCCAGGCCATATCCATCATCTTGGGGGCGAACATCGGCACCACCATGACGGCGCAGATCATCGCGTTCAAGATCAGCGACTACATCTTCCTGTTCGTCTTTCTGGGATTCATCCTGTCGTTTGCGGGACGCCGCGAGCGCGTCAAGGACATCGGCCTCACCATATTCGCGTTCGGCGTGCTGTTCTTGGGCATCGACACCATGGGCGCGGCCATGAAGCCTTTGGCCTCAAGCCCCGTTTTCACGCAGATGATCGCGCAGGTGGCCGACATACCGGTGCTGGGGGTGCTGGTGGGCACGCTGATGACGCTGGTGGTGCAGAGCTCGTCGGCCACCATCGCGGTGCTGCAGAACTTCGCCTCGCAGCCGGGTCCCGACGGAGTCAGCAGCATCCTGGGGCTCCAGGGGACCATCCCCATTCTGCTGGGCGACAACATCGGCACCACCATCACGGCGCTTCTGGCCAGCATCGGGCAGTCGCGCTCGGCCAAGCGCGTGGCGCTGTCGCACTGCATCTTCAACATCTCGGGCGCGCTTCTGTTCATATGGTTCATACCCGCGTTCGCCCAGTTCGTGCAGATGATCTCGCCCGCAGGCCCCGAGGTCGACGTCATATCGCGCCAGATCGCCAACGCGCACACGTGCTTCAACGTGGCCATGACCCTCATATGGCTGCCGCTCATTCCGCTTATGGTGAAGATCGTGATGACGGTGCTGCCCGATGTGCGAGCGAGCGCGGGCAAGGAAGACCGCGGCTTGCGCGAGCCGGTGTTCCTCGACCAGAAGATGATCGCGCAGCCCGCCGCAGCCATGCAGATGATCGCCCAGGAGATTCTGCGGTTCGGGCATGCGTCGAGCGACATGCTGGAGAACTTGACGACCGCTTTGCACGAGGGCAGCACAAGCGGCTTGGAGCAGGTGATCGCCCGCGCCGACGACGCGCATGCGCTTAACAAGCGCATCACGCAGTACCAGTCCGCGATGTTCTCCACAGGCGTGCTCACCGAGGAGCAGGCCACCTTGGCAGCAGGCCTCATGCACATGCAGAACGAGGTGTCGCGCGTTGACGATCTTGCGCGGGGGGTGGCGAGCAACCTCAAGGAGAACCGCTACAGCCCGTCGGCGCAGAAGGACCTCAACGACAGCCTGGACACGGTGCACGAGATGCTCGCCCGCAGCGTGACCGCGCTGCAGAACGGCGACACGCAGGTGGTCGGACACGTTCGCCAGATGCACGAGAAGGTGTTCAACACCGGCATCGACCTGCGCAAGGATCACATGCGCCGCGTGGCCCAGGGAGAATGCGCCCCGGATCTTACCGAGCAGTTCAACGACGTGCTGCTCATGATCGGCCGCATGGGGGACGCGTGCTCGAACATCGCCGAAGCGGTGGCGGGCTCGGTGGACTTCCGCTACCTCATCGTGGTGGACGACGATCAGATCGCGCCTTCCGACGCATCGAGCGGCAATTCCCCGCAGCCAGCGTCCAGCCCTCTTCCCTAGGCCCTCGCCAAGCTGCGTCCAAGTTGGCGGCCGCGGTGCTCGCGGCGCGGCGGACGGCAGACGAGCCCGGACATGCGCTGGGATAGACGTGCGCTGGGAGAAAGCCAGGTTGCTTGGCTGAAGAGCATTGGTAGATGCTCTTCGCTCTGCTATACTAACAAATGTTAGTTAATAAGGAAAGCGCCGGATGCGACAGGGGGGGCCATGCCGAAAGCAGGCGGAGACGCGCGGGAGCGCATACTGGACGAGGCTCTCGTGCTGTTCAGCCAGAAGGGGTACGCGGCGACGACCGTTCGCGACATAGCGAGCACCGTGGGCGTCAAGGCCGCGTCGCTCTACAACCACTTCGGCGGGAAGCAGGAGATCTTCGACGCGTTGATAGAGCGCGAGGCGGCGTACGTCGAGCGGCGCGTGCGCGACGCCGGGGCCATCGCCAGGCCGGATGAGGACCCGCGCGCCTACTCGGAGGCCAAGGGAGCCGCCCTCGCGAAGCTGGTCTGGGACAGCTACGCGCCGTTCTTCGACGACGACCGGGTGCGGCTCTTCCGGCGCATGCTCGTGATCAGCCGCTACGGAGACGAGCGGTGCGCCGAGCTTTACCGAGCGGTTTTCATCAGGCGCCCGGTCGAGTTGCAGGAGGCGATCTTCGCGCATCTGGCGGATGCGGGGATCTTCGGTCCGTGTGACGCGCGGCTTGCCGCCGAGCAGTTCCACGGCCCCATGCTCATGGCCATCGACTCCGAGATGGGCGCAGGCGATGCCGAGGAGTTTTGCAAGAGGCACCTGTCCGCGTTCAACGCGGCGCACGAGCGGAAGGGAAGGTAGATGGACAAGATGGCGCGCGGGTTCGCGCTTTTCATGAACTGGTTCAACGGGGTATGCGCGCTTGTGTGCGGGCTTTGGATGATGGCGAGCGCGCTGTGGGCCCTCCCGCTTTCGTGGAACGACTGGATGCCGGTGTCGCTGCTCGACCCGCTTCCGCTGCCGGACTTCATGAAGTGCGACTTTCTGTGGCCGGGGCTCGCCCTTGCCCTGGTGAACGGCGTGCCGAACGTCGTTGCGCTCGTGCTGCGGTTTCGCGGCGACCTCAGGGCGTCCTACGTCTGGGGTTGCGTTGCGGGTGCGCTGCTGATCGCGTGGACCGTCTTCGAGATGGCGTTCATCCCCAACGGGCTGTCCGTGTTCTACCTGGTGCTGGGCATCATGCAGCTGGCCGCGAGCGCTCGCGCGACAACGCTGACCTCTGCGAAAAGGACGCGCGGGCTTCCCTGAAACACCGTTAAGCTGTCGTTGTCGCATCCTGGGCGGAAGGCACGTGACGTACGGCGCGATGAGCCGGGCACGCTCGGGGCGCAGCATATTCGGGCCGCTGCGAAGCGCGAGGTGCGCTCAAGGCCACCGTCGCTAATTTTGAAATACTCAACTATACTGGGAAAGAGAATCCGAGGATGCAGCCCAACCAACTCATATTGCTGCAACCTCGTTCCTGCAGAGGAGATCGAGTTTAAAGAAGGATCCAAAAGCTTCCGCTGAGAGGACTGAAGCAATGCAAAAAGAAGCCGAGAGACCGGCAATTTGTTCGAAACTCGAACCGTTTTTGAACAAAGATAGTCTGCTGAACGTCTGCGTGGTTCTTTGCGCGCTTGGCTCATCGGCGGGAATTCAATTCTACATCCAAGGGGAGATTCGCCCGGAAATCATCTTTCTTGCATGCGTTCCGCTTTACTTTATGGCATACAAAAAGCTGCTGAAGGAAACCACCCTCAGACTCGCATTGATAGCAGGTGGGGAAGGGCTCGTTTTCTCGTCAATCCTCATTTTAGGCAATCAGCTCGATACGGTGGCCGATATTTACTGGAGCGTCTCAACGCTGGCGAAAATCATCCTTCTTGCGTTAAGCCTCTTTCCCTTGATTTGCTTTTTCATGAGCCTCCTCTCCAAGAGGCATCAATCTGCACAGCAAGCCAACTGGACGAGAAAAACAGCGTTGATCACATTTGCGGTAGCCGCAATCTTCCATATCATAGTCCTCCTTGCTCTGTTTCCGGGCGTATACGGCTATGACGCGGGGTTTCAAATACTGAGCTTTCTCGACCAAGATACTGGCATAACATCGCATTTCTCCGTTTTGTACACCGTTTTCCTCGGAGGGTTTACCTGGTTTGGGCTCAATGTCTTGAATAGCGCAGAGTTGGGCTTGGCTTTGGCCATGCTCCTCCAGGCTGCCGTTTCCTCTTTGGCCATAACGAGCATTGCGCACTGCGTTTTCTTGCTGTGCAAGGGCAAGTTAGCCGCCGTATTTACCTTGCTTTTCTTTTGCCTTTCTCCCCTGTACCTTGTCCTGACCGTTTCCTCTGCGCAGGATGCTTTATTTGGATCGATGTTCGCGCTTCTCTTTTCCGAATTAGTAAAAGCCTTTGCCAGAGACAGGCTTCCCCTCTTTAATCTTGTCACCACGGGAATTTGCACGCTTCTTCTCATTCTTCTTAGGAACAACGGCCTGTACGTTGTTCTTTTCGCTTTAGCATTCTGCCTAATACTCTGGAAGAGATCGGAAGCCGGGCGCCGCGTTGCAGTTGTGCTAGCCTCTTCTGCTGCCATTAGCTTTGCGATAACGGGGCCCCTCTATGCAGCCTGCGGAATTGTACCGGGAGACAGCTTAAGGGAAATGCTCAGCGTACCAGCACAGCAGATTGCCCGGGTATACAACTACCCCGTTTCGTCTTCTGACAGAGAGCTGGAAATGACCGTCAGCCCTTATCTCGATACGGAGAAAGATAGTCCTTCGGAACAGCACCTGCAAGGAATCGATGATTATGTCGACGGCAGCTTCGAGTTTTATGAAGTTAATCCCTCGATATCCGATGCGCAAAAGAGCGCATTGGACACCGAATCCATACGACAAAGTCCTGCCAGCTTCTTGCGCCTCTACTTTGAGGCAGGTCTTCGTTATCCCGAAGAATACACGGAGGCTTTTCTGATGAACTCCTTGGGGTTCTGGTACCCCAACAAGGACTATCCAGACAAGAGAATGTATCATCCGTACATTGAGTACCAAATGCTCGATGCAAAAATGTGGAACGAAAAATACCTGTCTTTGAATAGAACGAGTTTGTTGCCGGCAGTTGAAGAGTCGCTATCCGCGTTTTTCTCCGACGCAAAGTACCAGACGATTCCCGTAGTCTCGGTTTTATGGAACAACGGGACATATTTCTGCTTCTTTATCTTTGTATGTGCTTATCTTTTTTACGAAAAGAGAATCACCTTTGCTGTGCCCCTGGCACTAGCAGCGGGCCTGCTAATCACGTACCTCCTATCCCCTGTCTGCATATTCAGATACTGCTTTGCCTTTGTGTCTGTAGCCCCGGTGCTGATGGCGCTGTTGTTCAGCGCACCGAGGCAGAGGAGCACAGACGCCGATTGCGCGCGCCCTGCTGGAAAACGCGCTTGAGGGGCGCTTGACAGCAGGCGGGCGATCGCTTCGAACACAGAGCCTGGACGCTGAAGCACCTGCTGGTCGCAAGACGTGCGCCGCGCCAGGCACCACGGGCGCGGCGCGGCGCACGCGAAGGGCGGTGACGCCAGAGTCGACGGCGCTCCCGCATGTCCCCTATTCGACGCCCCTCCCCACAGCCTCCCGCAAAATAGAGCAACCATCTCACAAAAAAGCTGACTATACTGGGAACAGTGCGCTTCTGCGCCCTGCAAAGCGCATGTTATGACCGCGCTTTGGGTGCGCTGGGTTCGCCAGAAAGAGGAGGGGGTATACGTGAGAACGCTGAGGCAGATCCTGCGCAGGTACGTGATCGCCCTCTCCGTCATCTCCATCGTCATCATACTGGGCGTCACCATCTGCCTCCAAATCAGAAGCGAGCAGCGGCACGCCTACGACATCGCCACGCAAACCCTCTCCCAGATCGGGCAGGTCCTCAACGAGAACGACCACGCGATCGCCGAAGCGAACGAGGCGTACCGTCAGGAATGCCTGAACAACGCCTCCGTCATCGCACGCGTCATCGAAGGCGACCCCGACGTCATCAACAGCGTCAGCAGCATGAAGGACCTCGCGTTCATCTCCGGCGTCGACGAGATCCACATCTTCGACGACACCGGGCGCATCTTCGCGGGCACGCACCCGCAATACTACGGCTACACGTTCGACTCCGGCGAGCAGATGGGCTTCTTCAAGCCGATGCTCGAGGACAAGTCGCTGCAGCTCGTCCAGGAGATCACCCCGAACACCGCCGAAGGCAGGATGATGCAGTACTCCGCCCTCTGGAGCCGAAGCGGCGACATCATCGTGCAAGTGGGCATGGAGCCGACCAGGATCATGGAGGACATGGAGAAGACCGAGCTGTCCTACCTCTTCTCCCTGTTCCGCGTGAACCCCGAGGCCAGCTACTTCGCCATCGACGTCACAAGCGGCCGAATCGTCGGATCGACGAACGAGAGCGACATCGGACACCCGGCAAGCGACGTGGGCTTGGACATCAACGACGTCGAGAGCAAGCCGGACGGGTTCTCCGCCACCGTCAACGGTCGCCGGTCGTTCTGCGTCTTCCAGCAGGTCGACGACGCCTACCTCGGCCGCACCGTGTCGAACGCCGACTTGTACCACCGCATCCCCGAGATCACTTTTTCGCTCTTCCTCTGCCTCACGCTCGTGGTGGGCGTCCTGTCGGCCGCCATCTCGTTCTGCATAAACCGATTCGTGGTCGAGAAGATCAACGACATCAACCGGGAACTCGGCCACATCACCCTCGGCAACCTCACCGAGACGGTCGACGTGCGCAGCAGCCGCGAGTTCTCCGAGCTCACCAACCACCTCAACGCCATGATCAAGTCGCTTCTGAACAACAGCAAGAAGATGTCGTACGTCCTCGCCAAGACGAGCCTGCTCATCGGCGTATACGAGCACAACGAGAACAGAAGCCAGGTCGTGTGCTCCGGCTACCTGCCCGAGGTCCTCAACCTCACCGAGGAGCAGCTCGCCGAGCTCGCCTCTGACTTCGACCGGTTCGAGCAGTTCATCGACGGCATCCGCGCGAATCCCGTGCCGGGCGAGGAGAGCATCTTCCTCCTGTCGGGCGAAGACGGTCGACAGCCGGGCAAGTACCTGAAGCTCGGGGAGACGGCCGAGAACAACAGCGTGTTCGGCGTGGTGATCGACGTGACCGAGGCCGTCACGCGCCGCAAGCAGATCGAGCGCGAGCGAGATCGCGACCTCCTGACCGGGCTGTACAACCGCCGCGGCCTCGACAACAAGCTCGCCGCCCTGTTCGAGTCCCCCGATAAGCTCGGCTTCAGCGCCTTCGCCATGATCGACGCCGACGACCTGAAGATGGTGAACGACACCTACGGGCACGACAAGGGCGATATCTACCTCAAGCGCGTCTCGGAGATCATCCAGGACTTCGGACCGCATCACAGCGTTGCGGCACGGCAGAGCGGCGACGAGTTCGTCCTGTTCCTCTACGGCTACGAGAGCAAGGGCGAGCTGCTCGGCGCGCTGGAGGAGCTCGCGGGCATGCAGGATCGCACGCACGCGCAGCTCGACGAAGCGCTGGAGATTCCGGTGCGGTTCTCGCTCGGGTACAGCCTGACGCGGGAGGACACGGACTACTGCGACTCCATCAAGAAGGCAGACCGCCTCATGTACGCGAACAAGCGCGAGCGCAAGGGCGAGATCCTGTAGGAACGTGCGGGCAAGGCGCGGAACATGGCGGGCGCCCGGACGAGGGGTGCTCAGGGCAGATGGCTTGGCCCGGACGGGGGACGCTCAGGGCAGACGCCCGACGCAGCTGCGTGCGGCGAAGCACGGGAACTGCCCAGGTGAGAGCAGGCGATGAAGCACGCGGCTGCGCACCGCCCAGCCTCTGGTGATTGTGCGAAACGCCTCAGGGGCGTCGGCGGGCGCGGTATGATGGTCTGCGTTTGAGCTCGAATTCAAGGAGACTTACGTGAACCACATCGACGAGAACGCGTGCGCAACGCCCGCACAGCACGAGGGCGAGGCGGCGCCTGCCCAACCCGCGAGCGCGCCAGAAGCCGCTTCGCATGGCGCGCAGCCGCGCTTCGACGCCTTCATCTTCGACCTCGACGGCACGCTGCTGCACACGCTGCCCGACCTCGTGGTCATCACGAACCGCGCGCTGCGCGACGCGGGCTACCCCGAGCGCACCGAGGCCGAGATCCTCAGCTACGTGGGCAACGGCGTGCGCGCCCTCATGTACCAGGCCGTGCCCGAAGGCACGGGCGCCGAGGCGGCGGAGGGGGCCATGGCGCGCTGGAAGGAGCTCTTCCCCACCTACGACAACAACCTCACGCATCCGTATCCCCACGTCGAGGAGATGATCGACGGGCTGCGGGCGCGCAGCTGCAAGCTCGGCGTGCTGTCGAACAAGTTCGACGAGGGCGTTCACCAGGTGATGGACAAGTGCCTCCCCGGCCGCTTCGACGTCGAGCACGGCGAATGCGACGAGATCCCCCGCAAGCCGGACCCCACGGGCCTCCTGCGCACCATCGCCGAGCTGGGGACGACGCCCGCGCGCACGGCGTATGTCGGCGACTCGCCGGGCGACGTGCGCACGGCGCGCAACGCGGGAGCCTACGCCGTGGGCGTGACGTGGGGCTACCATGCCGTCGAGGACTTCGCTGCCGAGGACGCCGAACCCGACCTCATGGTCAGCGATCCGCTTGAGCTCGTCGCGCTTGCGGGAACGACATGCGAAGGGGCACGCGATGGCGAACGGTGAGCAAGCCTCGCGCTGGCACGCCGTCGCGTCATGGGCGCTCGTCATCGCGTGGGCGGGCGTCATCTTCTTCATGTCAGCGCACACGGGGAGCGACTTCGACCAGGGAACCGACTTCGTCGCGCAGGTGAAGCAATGGCTGACCGGCCTTCAGATGGCGCTGTTCGGGCCCGACGTCGACGTCATCTCCTCGATCGCGCACTTCTGCGAGTACACCGTCTTCGGCGCGCTCCTGCAGAACGCGCTGCGGCTGAAAGTCGACGCTCGGCGCGCCGTGGCCATCGCCATCATCTGCGCGAGCCTGTATGGCGTCACCGACGAGATTCACCAGATCTTCGTGCCAGGGCGCGCATGCGACCCCGTCGACTGGATCGTCGACACGCTCGGCGCGACGCTCGGCGCGTGCGCATGGTGGCTGATGGGAAGGCGCCGCGGAGCCTAGCGCTGCGCGCTGCGGTTGGCCTTCTCCTTGCGCTCGGACGCACGGTCGAAGCAGCGGCGCTGGTAGTAGGAGCTGTCGATGGAGCTGTGCGGCGGCGTGAGCAGCTCGATGACGCTCACGTCAAGCGCGTCGGCGATCTTCCTCAGGTAGGAGAGCTTTAGGTTCGACTCACCGCGCTCCACCTTGTAGACCGTCGGGCGAGTAATGCCCGCGACCTGCGCAAACGTGGCGATGTCCATATGGGCGAGCTTGCGGAGCCGCTCGACGTTGTATCCCAGCACAAACGCCTCCTCCAACCCGAGCGAAGCGTGCTCAGGCAGCGGGTTGTGGGGAGTGTTCAGGAGCTTAGTTGGCATGCCTGAAAGCCTAATCTGCCGTGCATACCATGATGCAAACCGTCATTTACAAATAGCTAAAACGCCTTAAAAGTTCCGCTCGCGTAAAACACCCGAAACCAAACCCATCCAAGGAAACATGCGGTGGCTCCGAACGCGCGTCGGTTCCGCTGCCCCGCCCTTCGCCAACACGCGCGTCAGCTCCACTGCCCCGACTTCGTCAGCAGCCGCCGCACACATCGCGAGAAAAAGCGGCAGAAGCAACGAGCACGAACGAACAAGCAAACAAACAGGGGCTGTTTTGCGAAACGCGTTTCGCAAAACAGCCCCAAAGAAGCAAGCGGTCCTGCAGCAGGCAGTGCTGGAGCGCCGGAGCGCTAAGCGGCGGCGCTACGCCGTCGCATACCCGTCAGGGTTCGTCGACTGCCAGCGCCAGCTGTCGGCGCACATGCGCTCCAAGTCGTACTCCGCGACCCATCCGAGCTCCTCGCGCGCCTTGTCACATGCCGCGTAGTTCTCCGCGATGTCGCCCGCGCGACGCGGCTTGACCTCGTAGGGAACCTCGTGCCCGCACGCCTTCTCGAACGCCCGGATGACGTCCAGCACGCTCGAGCCCTTGCCGGTACCCAGGTTGAAGATCCCCACGCCGCGGCGCGAGCCGTCCGCGGCCGCCTCGCCGGCAATCGAGCCGATGCCGATGGCCTCGCCCGTGCCGACCTTGCCGCCCATCCAGTCAAGCGCCGCCACGTGCCCGCGCGCGAGGTCGACCACGTGGATGTAGTCGCGCACGCCCGTGCCGTCCGGCGTCGGGTAGTCGTCGCCGAACACGCCGACCTTCTCCAGCTTCCCAACCGCCACCTGCGCGACATAAGGCAGCAGGTTGTTGGGGATGCCCTTGGGATCCTCGCCGATCATGCCGCTCTCGTGCGCCCCAATCGGGTTGAAGTAACGCAGCAGCACGATGTTCCACTCGTTGTCGCCCACATAGAGGTCTGTGAGAATCCGCTCGAGCATGCTCTTCGTCTGTCCGTAGGGGTTCGTCGCCTCGTGCTTGGGACACGCCTCGGTGATCGGGATGAACTCCGGCTCGCCGTACACCGTCGCGCTCGACGAGAACACGATGTTCTTGACGCCGTGTGCGCGCGCCACATCAGCGAGAACCAGCGTGCCGGCAATGTTGTTCCAGTAGTACTCGAGCGGCTTCACCACCGACTCGCCCACCGCCTTGAAGCCGGCGAAGTGGATGATGACGTCAACGTCATGCTGCCCGAAGATCCTCTCAAGCGCGGCGCGGTCGAGGATCGACGCCTGGTAGAACGTCAGTCGCTCGGAGTCCGCGTCGATTCCCGCGATGGCGCGCACGCGATCGACGGCGACCTCGCTCGAGTTGCTCAAGTCGTCGACGATGATCACGCTGTACCCGCGCGTCAGAAGCTCCACGACCGTGTGGCTGCCGATGAACCCGGCGCCGCCCGTGACGAGAACCGTCGTGTCAGCCGCGGCCTTCGCAAGACCCTTGTTCGCCATGCTGCTCTCCTTCATCTACCTTCCGAACGCCCCACGCGCGCAAGGCACGCGAAGGGCGAAAACCGACCGACGAAACATGATACCAGCATTCGAGAACACCCCAAAATGTTTCACGTGAAACACTCGGCAATAACCCCTACAAATAAAAAGGGGCCCGCAGGCCCCCAGCAAATACGAAAGCACCCCTCATGAGCGGAACTCCCTGGCCTCCCGCAGCCTGGCGCTGCAGTACTCTCGGCGACGCGGGGCTTAACTTCCGAGTTCGGAATGGGATCGGGTGATCCCCCGCTCCATGGTTCCGCTCATGGGAGGTGCTCCCACGAGCCTCATCTTACGAGAAGGCTCGCCAGCGGCCCTCGGGGGCCCTGGCGCCTGCATGCGCGCGGCACGTTCGCGGATCGCGGCGTGCGCTGACGGGAAGTTGCCATGAAGA
>NZ_JAAKEE010000027.1:0-35296 GCF_011038995.1 Adlercreutzia sp. ZJ242 | reverse complement strand
GCCCGCGCCCGCGCCGCCCGCGCCGCCGAAGGGGCTGCCGTAGCCGTAGCCCGGCGCGTAGGGCGCCCCGCCTGCGGCAGCGCGTCGGCGGGCGTCCTCCTGGGCGTACTTCTCGGGGTTGGTGATGCGGTCGTACGCCTCGTTGACCTTGTTCATGCGCGCGGCTGCGTCGGGGTCGCCGGGGTTGAGGTCGGGGTGGTTCTCGCGCGCCTTCTTGCGGTACGCCCTCTTCACCTCGTCCATCGAAGCGTCGCGGGAAACTCCCAGTATGTCGTAGGGGTTCTCAGTCATGGTGCTCTTTCTCGGCCTTGTCCTCATGCGCGCGGCTGCCCGTGCCCGTGCCTGCGGCTTCGCTTGCGCTCTCGGCCTTGCCCTCGTCCTCGCCGCCGTAGGTCTCGTTGAACTTCTGCCAGACGCCCGAGTACAGGACGCTGCGCATGAGGTGCGTGTCCTGCACTAAGGGTAACTTCTCGAAGGTGGCGGCGGCGTTGCCGATGAGCACGGAGAGCAAAGTCTTCATATTTTCCGGCGGCATCCCCAGGAGCACGAGCGGGTTGTACGAGCCGGTGCGCGCGTCGTCGGCGTAGTCGACGGCGGCGTCCATGAGGTAGATGAAGCGGCCGAGCTCGTCGCCGAGCGTGCGCATGGGGGCGGCCCAGATGCCCTGCTCATGCGCGAAGAGCTCGCCGAGCAGCTCGCCGAACGCGGCGGCGGCCGCGTCGGGCGCGAAGGAGGGGACGGGATCTGGCGCGGGGCCCGGCTTGCCAGAGGCTGCTTCCGGCGCAGAGCCCGACTTTCCGGCGGCGGTCGCGTCGGGCGCGCTGCCTGCGGTGACCGCGGCCTCGATGCGCGCGATCTCGGCCATGGAGCGCTCGATGGCCGCGCACTGCGCGGGGATGCGCCCGCGCGCCTTCGCGTAGGCGCCCGAGAGCAGCGCGGCCCCGGCGCGCGCGCGTGGCGCGCCCTCGTCGCGCACGTCGTCGAGGCACTTGTGGTAGGCGAGGGCCACGGCGAGGTCGGCGGCGTAGTCGGTCCAGGCAGAGCGCGCGTAGGGCATCTTCTTCACGGGGTGCGTGACGCAGTGCTCCTCGCCGCGCTCCTCGGGCGGCTCGTGGAGCGAGTTCGCCAGCAGGATGAAGAAGGTGAGGTCGTAGGTGAGCACGGCGCGGCTCGCCTGCCCGTAGCGCTCCTTGAGCGCGCGGCACAGCCCACAGTACACCGCATGGTAGCGGGCCTTCTCCTCCTCGCTCACCTTCGAGAGGTGCGCCGTCACGATGCCGAACATGCGCAGGCTCTACTTGGCGGCGGCTTGCGCGGGCGAATCCGCGCCGATGCGGCGCGGCATGGGCGCGAAGGGCTTGCAGAGGGGGCTGTCGAGGAGGTTTCTCATGCGCGTGTCTTTCCGGGGCGTGCCGTGGTGCTTTCGCCATCCAATATACGGGCAAACGGAGGCCGTTTGGAAACTGAACACAATGGACACACGCTCACCACGAGGTCGTCACGCTCCCGTTGCCCCCGTTGCCCCGGCGTTGTCGCTGATCCAGCGGCGGGTGGCCTCTATGAACGCGCGCGTGGCGAACGACGCCTTCGCATAGGCGCGGACGGCGAGCGCTATCGTGCGCGGCGAGGGGAACTCGGGCTCCACGAGCGCGAGGTCGAAGGGATTGTCCTTCAGGATGAGCTGGGGAAACACGCCGTAGCCGAGCCCTTTCTCCACCATGCCCATGACGGCGAAGTCGTTGTCCATCTCGAGGCGCGTGCGCGGGGTCACGCCGTGGCGCTCGAACAGGGCGTCGATCTCGGTGTAGGAGTCGTTGCGCACCTTGACGTAGGGCTCGCGCGCGAGCGCCTCGGAGGGGAAGCGCTGCTCATGCGCGAGCGGGTGGCTCGGCGGCACCACGATGTAGAGCGGGTCGAGCATGAGCGGGATCGTGAAGAAGCCGCGCCGCGAGGGCTCGATGAGGAAGCAGCAGTCGTGCTCCCCGGCACGCACGCGATCCTCCATGTCCTCCTGGTCCTCGAAGCACGCGACCTCCAGCTTGATGCGCGGGTAGCGGTCCATGAACTGCTCGAATATCCCGGGCAGCCAGTGGATGGACACGCTGGCCGAGGCGGCGATGCGCACGGTTCCCGTCTCGAGGTCGCGCATCTCCCCGAGCTTCGATCGCAGGGCGAGCTCGCTGTTGTAGACGTCCTGGATCCAGGGGAGGAGCGTCTGGCCGTCGGCGGTGAGGCGCGCGCCGGCGTGGTCGCGCAGAAACAGGGTCGTCCCCATCTCCTTCTCGAGGGACGAGATCAGGTAGCTGATGCCTGCCTGGGTGTATCCGAGCAGGTCGGCGGCGCCCTTGAAGCTCCCCGCCTCGGCGGCCTTCATGAACGCCTCGTACTTCTGGTCCATCGCGCCTCGCCTCGCTTCGTCCTGGTTCGCCGTGGCTCGCGCTGCCGCGCCGCGTCTCGCGTGTTCAGTTTCGCCATCGCGCCGCGTTTCGTGTGCTCCGTTTCGTCGCGCCGCGCGTTCCGCCATCGCGCCGCGCTGGCGTCTCGTGTATAAGAAATCCTTGTATATCTATAACATACTCAAGATTTTATTTTATCCGAAAGTTCCCTATCATGTGGAGGCCTTGTTGGGAAGCTGAAACCGTGCGGAAGGAAAAGGAGGCTGCTCAGGTGCTTGGAGGAAACGGGCGCTACATCGCCCTCGTGGTGGCGGAGGCCGCGATCTACGGGGCGGGGAACGTGGTGATGAAGGTCGCGTACGAGGGCATAACGCCGCTGTGGTGCATGGCGCTGCGGTTCGGCATCGCCCTCGCGGTGCTCATGGTCGTGGCTGGGCCGCGCGTCCTGCGATCGCTGCGCCAGGCGCGCGTCTCGGCGTGGCTCCCGTCGGGCGCGGCCATGGCGGGCACGTACCTCGCCTGCAGCCTCGCGGTCGACCTCACGACCGCGACGAGCGCGGGCTTCTTCGTGTCGCTGCCCATGATGTTCGCGCCGCTCTTCGCGCTCGTGCTCGCAGGCGAGCGCTACGGGAAGTCGACGGTGCTCCTCCAGGTGGTCGCCGTGGCGGGGCTCTACCTGCTGTGCTGCGGCGAGGGCGGCGCGCGGTTCGGCGCGGGGGAGCTGCTCGGGCTGGTGAGCTCGGCGTCGTTCGCCCTGATGCTGGTGCTCACCCGCAACGGCGCGCGCGAGGTTGACCCCTTGGCGCTGGCGGCCGCGCAGATGGCCGTCACGTTCGCGGCCTCGCTGGCGGCGGCTGCGGCAACCGAGCCGCTCCCCGTGCTCGCCGAGATGCCCGCGCACAGCACCGCGGCGATCCTGCTCCTCGCCTGCGTCGGCACCTGCCTCCCCATGGCCCTGCAGAACGTGGCGCTCGTGCGCGTGCCGCCGACGATCGTCTCGGCCATCCTGTGCTCCGAGCCGGTGTTCACCGCGGCCGTCTCCGCCGCGGTGCTCGGCGAGACGCTCGGCGGCGCGGGCATGCTCGGCGCGGCCGTCGTGGTGGCGGCGACCGTGGCGGCGTCTCTGCAGGGGAGTGAGGGCACCGTGCACCTGCGTCGCCGAGCAGGCAGAGGCGCCCTGCGCATGCGTCGGCGCGTCGCCGCCTCGCTCAGGACGCTCGTGTAAGCCCCGCCTGGCGCAGGGCGGCGGAGCGGGTTTGCGGGACGGGCCTGCGCCAGGCGGGGTCTGGACGGGTCCAATCGCAGGCCCAGAACCCCGCAGCGCGGGTCCTGGGCGCCAGGCGGGGTCCGAACGGTCGCGATTCCTGCGGTCTGACCCCGCCGGACCCGTGCTCCTTGAAGTCCGGGGCCAGGGGGCAATGTCATTAGCTTAAACGGATGTCATATTTGTTGGCAGGGCGGAAGGCAACGAGAAAACCCCCTCAAGCATACGTCAGGCCGACCTTCCGCTCGACGACCTTCGACGGCCTGCTCGTCTCCCCGCCTTTCGCTCGCGGCCCGCTCGCCGCCTCGCTTGCCGATTGTCCGTCTCCCCGCCTGTCGATTGTCGACAACGTTACCGACAACGGTGCTTTTCCATCCACCCCTCAGGCGATTCTGGATGAAATGAAGCCGTTATCGGCGATTTCCCGGGGAAAGTGGATGCGAAAGCGTCGTTGTCGGTGGTTTTCGGGGCTCGAATCGCCGACAACGGGCGTTTTCCATCCAGCTTTTCAAAACCGTGGATGCAAAAGGCGCGTTGTCGGTGCCCAAGATGGAAAGAGGCGTTGTCGGTGGATCGGGTCCCAAGGACTCGGAAAGGCTGCGCCACTGCTCGAAGGAGAGCTAAGCCTCAGCCGAAACTAGCACCAACGAGTTTGAGAAGTCGATCAGCCGCACGAATCCCTCCACCTCCACGCGCTCGCCGAACAGGCTTCTGCAAACCAGGCGCCCATCTGCGCATTCGATGCTCTGGGTTTTATCCATGACAAGCTCGCGAGCGGCAGGCGAGCCTTTCTCTACGTACACAGACGCAAGGCACATGCTAGACACGCTCCCTTAAGATCTTGATGGTCTCTAGCAAGCGCGCATTTGCGTGCTCCATCAGCTCAACGCTCTCACGAAGATGCTCGACGGCACGCTCGTCGCCTATGGCGCCTTGATACTCGGCAAGCTCCTTGGCGTGGTCGCCGTTATGGTGGTGCAGATGCTCGAGCAGCATCAGGATTCGCTCGTCCTGGCTTGCGGCAGCCGAATCCTGCGCATTGTCGTGGCAATGGTCATGGTCATGTCCATGGTCTTGATCGCAGCACATCTCGCATCCCTTCCGTTGTTCTTACTTGCTGTAGCTCATCTCGGCTTCATCGAGCATAAGCCGGACGATCCTGTCCATCTCTTCCTGGAGCTCGGTGGCAGAAAGCGACTCGCCCATCAGGTTGGCAAGGGCAACGCCTTCGCTGGGGCCCAGCGCCCCTAACCATCGAATGTCCCTGTCGTTAAGATGCGACCTCATGTGCTTGAGCTGTTTCTTTCCGCTCACCTTGTTCAAGATGACGCGAATTCGACGCACCCCTATGCCCTCAGACAGGTATTTCATGCGCTCTGCCAGCAGAAAGCAGAAGCGAGTCGCGCGAGGGTTCGGTCACTATGAGCACGGTGTCGCTTCCCTGCTCAACGCCACGGCCGAAGCTTTCCGTTCCGGCGTCCTGATCGGCTATGACCATCTCGCCTTCGCGAAGCTCGATGTTCTGCATCAGGCGCTTGACGATCTCCCCCAAATCGCAGGAGCATCCCTGGAAGGGGTTCTCTATCTTGCCGATGCGCATGAACCTCACGCCGTCGGCTTCAGCCACGTAGGCCGCAGGGATCTCCTCTATGTGCAGCGGATCCTTCGAGAGCCACGACATATCGGCGTGCGGGTCCATGCCGAAACGACTCGACGCATCCATCAGGGGCAGCGGCTGCTCCTCGATCCCGAGCTTGCAAGCCGTGCCCTCGTTCGAGTCGTCGGTGTCTATGACGAGGGGCTTGTAGCCAAGACGGCACAAGCTCAGCGCGAGCAGGGCGGTTACCGTGCTCTTTCCGGCACCGCCCTTCCCGCAGACGGAGATCTTCTTGATGGCCTTCTCTCTGTGGCGAAGCGCGGATTCGGAGCGAATGTACTCGCCCACGATCTTCGTAGCCGCAGCCATTTCCTCTTTGGTTACGGCAAGGCACATCTTGCAGTTAATGCAGCCTTCGCCGGTTATCATCGGAGCCCCCACGGGGCAGTGGAAATCACCCATGTCCCACCTCGTCAGCAATCGATGCGCAGTCGCCTATCGCGGGGCCATCGGGGTGAACAGGTGAACGTCGCCGTCCGGGATCCACTCGACAGGATGGACGAGCTCCATCTCCTTGGCCTCGCTCTCGCAGAAGACCACGCAGTTTCCGCAGCCGAGGCACTTCTCCGGATCAACTTGAGGGAGGCCGTCTTCGTCCATGAATATGGCGCCAAGCTGGCACAGCTCCGCGCACTTCGCGCACTTCGCGCACTTGTCGGCGTCGGTGACGGGCTTGAATCGACTCGGCTTGTTGGCCCAAGCTTGGAACCTGCCGTTGGGATAGCAGGTGGCGAAATCGCATGCGCAGATGTTGCCACCCAATCGGGAGTTCGACCCGATCAGGATCACGTTGCGGCTCTCGATGTCGGCCAGCACGCGCTCTACGTCTTCCTCGGTGGGAGTTGGTGCGTTGATGGTGTCTCGCCAGTGCTTGGCCGTCTTGCCCAACACCAGGCAATGGCCGTCAACGGGGCGCCGGCCTTCGTAAATGCCGCTCGGGGTGGTTTTCTTCGCAGTCTCCTCGTTGTATTCGCCCTCTGTCCACGTTGCAACGCCCACGCGGCACCAGCAGCGCTCGATGCTCAGCTCACCCTTGGCGAAAGCCTCCCTGACCATGAACTCCAAGGATTCGCAGTCCATGGCGCCGGGCACGCCTTTGATCGCCTTTCCTTTGGGGATGCAGCGCATGGGAAACTGCACCATCGGCTTGTCGGGCGTGTACATGTCGGGGTCTTTCGCCAAGGACCTGCACAGCTTGACGAGCTTCTCGGTCTCTCCCTCGATGGCAATGTCGTTGTTGTCGATCGCGAAGATGATGTAATCCCAGTAGATCGCCGAAACGGGGGTGAGCTTTACGTACATCTGCGGGGTCTTGGTGATCTTGCCTTGTCCGACCAGGCGCTCGAGGGTCTCCTTGATGAAGCCCTCGTCGAAGCCGGTCTTTTCGGCAACCTCGGCAGGCGTGCCGGGAAGGGCGCGCGCCATAGCGAATTCGTCGAGGTTGAAGGCTTGCGCGAGGAAATAGGCGGCGACGTCGTAGCGGTTGCTCGGAGCGAAGAACTCCGCCACTGCCTCATGGTAAACAGGGTCTATAGCGGGAAGGGGATCCCCCAGGATCTCCTCCAGCGTCCAGGTGGGAAAAGCACCGTACTTGTACTACTTCAGTTCCATCGCCAGCCTCCTCGCTCAAACAGGGTAAGCTCAGGCGCCCAAGCCGCATTCCCAAGCTGCGCTTGAGCGCCTTTCCTCTATGCCCATTCTGAAAGCCCGGCGCGACTTATGCCAGACGCGCAAATCCTGCCATCTCCGCAAAACCGCACGTAGGAGTCGAATCGGCGATTCTGTTTTGGAATACGAGGAGCGTCGGCTTTCCCGAAACCCGGCTGCTGGCGGCACCTGAGTCGTTCGAGCTGTCTGAAACCGCTAGTCGGCGCTGTACTCATGCACGAGGGAGCCGCCGCAGCTGCTTCCGAAGCCGGCTGAGCAGCTGTAGCACACGGGGTGCGTGCGCAGCGAGCGCTCGGGCAGCCCGCCTTTCGCCAGGTCCTCCACGCGCGCGTCGCGCGTCGCGCCGTCGGACGCGTCCGCGTCCGCGGGCAGCTGGATGGGCAGCCCGAGCACGTGGTTCACCTCACAGTCGTACAGGCGGCCGTCCACGTCGACGTTCACCTGGTCGCGGCACATCATGCGCTGCACCGCGAGCGCGTTGAAGTTCTCCACCAGAAGCTTGAGGTAGGAGTCGAACATGTTGGCGTCGAGCAGGTCGTGCGCGAAGCGGCCGAGCGGGTAGTTGTTGAACGCGAACAGGTCGTTGAACTCGATGCCCTCGCGGCGCGCGAGCTCCTCGCGGTAGAGGTCGGCCAGCATGTCCTGTGGGGGCGGCAGGAAGGGGCCGCTCACGTTGTACACCAGGTCGAGCGGCAGCCCGCCTGCGGCGGAGCCGTAGCCGCGCTCGTTGAGCCGGCGGATCACGCGCATGGCGCGCTCGAACACGCCGCGGCCGCGCTGGGCGTCGGCCGTCTCGGGGCTGTAGTAGGGGATGGAGGCCGTCACGTGCGCGCCCGCGGCGGCGTACTCGTCGATGAAGTGCGCGTATTCGGGCTGATCGAGCAGCGTGAGGTTCGAGCGCACGATGACGTGCCCGCCTGCGGCCTGCGCGCGTCGCGCCGCCTCGGCCAGAAACCAGCTGAAGTCGGGGTGCAGCTCGGGCGAGCCGCCGGTGATGTCCATGACCTTGAAGGCGCCGGCGTCGAACGCGTCGAGGCACGCCTGCAGCGTCTCGCGGCTCATGGCCTCGCGGTTTCTCGGCGAGCACTCCAGGTAGCAGTGGCGGCATGCCAGGTTGCAGGCGTACGTGATGTTGACCTGCATGGTGGTGAGCGCAGGCGTGGCGGGCGCGGTGAGCACCTGCGCGGAGTTGACGCGCTCCTCGAAGCTCGGCTCGCCGATGCGCGCGAGCGCCTCGTCCACGTACGCGAGGTCGACGGCCTTCTTGCCGCGCCGCGCGGCCACGGCGTCCTGGGCGCGCTGGTAGTCGAACGCGCCGCGGTGCGCCCCGCGCGGGCGGATGTCGAAGTGCGCGCCGTAGCGCGACTGGGCGATCATCTCGGCCATGTTCCCGCTGATGGCCACGTCGCGTCCCTTGATGAGGCGGATCTCGTCGGTGAGGTCGAAGTAGCGCGGCATCTCGGGGATGGTGCCCTTGTAGCGCGCGGTCTGCCCGTAGCTCTCGTGGGCGTCCTCGAGCCCCGTGGCCTTGATGGCGCGCACGGTGCGCGAGGTGAAGCCCATGAAGCCGAGCTTCGTCTCGAGGGCCAGGTCGCTCACGTGGATGTCGTCGATCACGGTGTAGAGGTAGCTCGCCCAGCCCTGGCGCGCCATCATGCGGCGGAAGTCGTCGAGGTAGAGGGCGCCGCCGAGGCACTCGCCGCGCAGGACGGGGTCGTCGCGCAGCTCGGGCGGCATGCGGCGGTCGCAGAACACGTCGGAGAAGTACAGCTCGCCGCCGGGCTTGAGCACGCGGTAGATCTCGGAGAACACCTGCTCCTTGAACGGCGTGAGGTTGATGACGCAGTTGGACACCACCAGGTCGACCGTGCCGTCCTCGATGCCGAGCTCGGCGAGGTCCTCGATGTAGCCGCACTTGAACTCCACGTTGGAGCGCGCGAAGCCGAAGCGCGCGGCCTGCTCGTCCTGGTAGGCGCGCGCCACGTCGAGCTGGGCGGGCGTCATGTCCACGCCGACCACGCGCCCCGTCTCGCCCACGAGCTTCGACAGGACGTACACGTCGCGGCCCACGCCGCAGCCCAGGTCGACCACCGTGCAGCCCTCGAGCGCGGGCGGGATGGGGCTGCCGCAGCCGTAGAAGCGCTCCATGATCTCGTCGGCGATCTCGGGCATCACGTCGCGCACGTACTTCGGCGGCGCGTCGGTGGTGCAGCAGCACGCGTTGGTCTTGAGGTCGTCGGAGCCGGCCAGGATGCGCCCGTAGTACTCGCGCACCTGGTCGTGGATGGAAAGCTCCGCGTCGGGGATCTGGGAGGCGTCGAGCGAGGGCACGAGCGACGCGTGCGCCACGTCGCGCCCGGCGCCCTGCGCGCCTGCGGCTTTCGGTTCTTCGGTCATAGTCAGCTCCAACTCGTCTCTTTCGCCCTGCCGTCGCTCGAGCCAGCGTCAGGTGACGGCAGGGGTGCTTGCTCAGCTTCGCGTCCTAGCGCCCCTCGTCGGCCATGCCGAAGCACTCGGTGAAGAACACCTGGCAGTCGAGGTCGTAGCGGTCGCAGACCTCGTCCACGGCGTCGTCCACGATGCGCGCCATCGGGCGCGACTCGCACACGGCGCGCGCGTTGATGATCATGCGCATGTTCTTGTGGCCGCGCAGGAACTCCTGCTCATATTCGGTGTCGTAGTCCACGCCGATGAGCGACGCCTTGTTGAAGTCGCCGTTGCCCGAGGTGGCGAACGTCTTGAGGTGCGGCACGTTGCGCTTGCGCTCGATGAGCCCCATGCGGATCTCCTCGATGAGGTCGTCCACCACGGCGTTCATGTCGATCTTCTCTCCGGAGTTCGTCTTGAAGAACACGCGGCGGTTGTACCAGGTGAGCTTCGCCTCGGCCTGCTCGAACTCGTGGTTGTTGCGCACGGAGAAGTTCTTGAGCTCCGTCTCGTGCGTGGTGAGGTACTTCGCCAGCTCCTCGATGCCCGTCTTCTCGCGTGCGGAGATGGTGAGCACGGGGATGTCGGGCACGGCGGTCGTGAGGAAGTCCACGTAGCGCGCGATGTCCGCGTCGGTGAGCAGGTCGCATTTGTTGAGCACCACGAGGTCGGCTTCCTCCAGCTGGAGCTTCAGCAGGTAGACGAGCTCCTCGGGCAGGTTGATGTCGGCCTTCTCGGGCATGATCATGCGCAGGCGCTCGGGGTCGACGATCACCGTGAACGGCGACAGCACGAACTCGTCGGCATGCGCGTCGGCGAGCGTGTGGTACACGTGGTCGAGCGCGCCCACGCCGCAGCCGGGGATGTCGCTCATGACGAACACGGCGCCGTCCTTGTCGCGCAGGCGTCTGATCTGGTCGATGGTGTTGTCCATCTGGTAGCAGATGCAGCCTGACGCGATCTCGGCCACGGTGCAGCCGCTCGTCTGCGTGAGGTTGGTGTCGACCAGGTTCGCGCCCAGGTCGTTGGCGATGATGGCCGTCTCGCCGTAGGTGCGGTTCATGTGCTCGGCCAGGGCGATCATCGTGGTGGTCTTGCCAGCGCCCAGGAATCCGCTGACGACCATGAATCTGATGGGTTCCATTGAGAGTTTCTGTCTCCTCGTCGTAAGTTGGCTTGCAGCATTATAGCGTGCGAGGCGCCCGCCTGCTCTGACGGGCGCCTCGCACATCGGGGGAGAGGCGGGGCGCCGGCTGCTCCTCGAGCATGCTCTCCCGGGCTCCAGGCTCCGGGCTCCGGGCTCTGGGCTCTAGGCTCCGGGCCCCGGGCCCCCGGCGCCTTCGCTAGCAGCAGCTGGCTTGGATGGGCTGGTCGTCCTCGTCCACCACGCCGTCGAAGTCGGGCGCGCACTTGATGATGTGGTCGCCGTGAATGTCGCCGTAGTGCACGTCGCGCGAGCCGGTGACGCTGATGACCTTCGCGTAGCGCGTGGCAAGCGGCAGCACCGACACGTTGTCGCACACGTGGCATGTCTTTCCGGCGGGGAACTTGATGTCCTTGTCGTACAGGAAGAACTCAGGGTAGCCGGGCAGCGAGCCGTCGTAGGTGATCTCCTCGCCGTAGTCCTCGCAGTGGTCGGACGTGAGCTCGGAGTTGATGAGGCGGCTCGTGATGGTGGCGAACGCGATGCCGGGGTAGACGGCGGCCTCGTCGGGCGAGACGGGCGTCTGCCACGTCATGAGGTAGCGCGGGTCGTGGAATCCGGCAGCTTGCGCCAGGCGGCGGAAGTCCTCGATGAACAGGGCGCCGCCCAGGCGCATGGCGACGTTCTCCACCTGGTCGGACGTTGCCTGCGGGATGCGGCGGTCGCAGAACACGTCGGTGAAGTACCACTCGCCGCCGTCCTTCAGCACGCGCTTGACCTCGGCGATGTAGCGCTCTTTGTCCGGCGACAGGTTGAACGTGCAGTTGGAGATGACCACGTCGACCGACCCGTCGGCGACGAACGAGAGGTCCTCGGGCGCGGCGTTGACCAGCTCGACGTTGCACTCGTCGTAGCCGAACTGCTTGATCTCCTGCGCGAGGTACTTCTGCGCGACGGCGAGGCGCGCGGCTACCGGCTCGACGCCGATGACCTTGCCCTGCGCGCCGACGAGCTGGGCGGCCAGGTAGGTGTCGCGACCGCTTCCGCAGCACAGGTCGAGCACGGTGCAGCCTTCCAGAAGCGGAGGCAGGGGAGCGCCGAACTCGTGGAACGTGTTCTTGATCTCGGCTGACACGTTGTAGAGCAGCGGGCGGGCTTCCTCGGGGATGGTGCCGTCGGCGTCGCGCGTGCGGGCGGTCGCCTGGGGGTCGCGCCCCTGGGCCTGGGCGATGGCGGCGTAGTAGGCGAGGTAGTCCCCCTCGGCTTTGCGATAGTAGGCGGCGTAGTCCATAAAGCTGTCCTTAGTCTCCGATTAGCTTGCTTCAAATAACTAGTGGACTAAGTCTAGCATAAATTAGTTGACCGAGTCTAGCATATAGAGATGGGTTGGGAGCTAGGGAGAACCGTTCGGCTGCAAGAGCCGCCCTGCTGCAAGGATCGCCCTGCTGCAAGGATCGCCCTGCCGTAAGGAACGTTCTGTTGCAAGAGCCGCCCTGCGCGATGCGCGT
Organism: Adlercreutzia sp. ZJ242; assembly: GCF_011038995.1. Classification (NCBI taxonomy): domain Bacteria; kingdom Bacillati; phylum Actinomycetota; class Coriobacteriia; order Eggerthellales; family Eggerthellaceae; genus Adlercreutzia; species Adlercreutzia sp. ZJ242. Next base: position 23,232 of record NZ_JAAKEE010000027.1, on the reverse strand, counting down.
CAGAGCTCGACGAGAGAGTAGGCGTCTATGTCTTGGCGCTGGTGGAGGATGCGGTACACCGTGAGCGTGGCTTCGTCGAAGCGGTAGAAGACGGTGTAGGGGTTCGCCAGGACGGTGCGGTACTCGTGCTCGAGGTTGTCGTGGTGGAAGTGCCCGCCTGCGTCGGGGAAGCGGCGCGCCATGTCAAGCGCTGCGTCGATGCCCTGCATGGCGGCGAGGGCGGCCTGCGGTGAGCTGCGCTCGACGGCCAGGAAGATGGCGATGGACTCGCGGTCAAGGTGGGCGCGCGGGCGCCAGGCTATGTCAAGCATAGTCGATGCCCCACAGCGCGAAGATCTCGCGCATCTTGGCGTCCGACTCCTCCTTGGACATGGTCTGCGGGCGGTAGCGCTCCTCGATCTCCGCCTCGCGCAGGGCGAGGTAGCGGCGGTTGTTGCGCTCGGCGGCCTCGTATGCGGCGCTGTCCATCAGGACGTAGGAGGGCACGCCGTTCTTGGTGAGCACCACGGGCTTCCACGTCTCGGTTGCCTGCTCGCATACGTTGTTGAGCTGCGTGCGCAGGTCGGTGATGGGCCGGATGACGGGCAGCTCGGCAAGGGCAGGGTTCATGGCGCCTCGTTTCCCCAGAGGGTTGATTCGCAATGAATTATATACGGAATTCCATAAGGAATAAAGCACTGAAGGCGAGTTTGCGGGCTTGACGCGGCGCGCTCATGCGAAAGGCCGTGCGCGCGGAGGTGCGGTTGCGCGAGATGCGCGGCTCCTTCACGCGATGCGTGGCGCGTTCGCATGAAGGAGGCGCCTGCGCGTGCACGGTGCGCGAACGAAGCCCCGCAAGAAGCCCGCAAGGGAGGCCGAAGGAGGCGCCTGCACGTGCATGATGCGCGCGCGTTCCCGTCCCATGACGCAGGAGAGCGGCCGGCAACCTGGGGGGGGGTTGCTGCCGACCGCTCTCCTGCGTGTTTCAGACCATCCTCAATATAAGACATAATCTATTAGCAGTCAAGCACTAATTTTGGCGCACCTCTTGTAATTTTCGTGTAAAACTTTACAATTTGAAACTGCTATTGGACTTAAACCAATAGTAATAGGCCGCAATCAACCAAATGAAGCATATAAGGGGGGATTGCCAAGGGTTGCAGGTGAGCGGCGAAGACTAGAAAGGAAGGATTTGCGTATGAGCGAAGACATTCGCGAGAAGGTCAAGGAGTACTACAGCGCTCTTCAGTCGTCCGGTGACCTGAAGACGAGCGTGTGCTCGTGCTCGTCGGCCTCGCAGGAGGTCCAGGGCATCATCGACGACCTGCCTGCTGAGGTGAACGAGCGCTTCTACGGATGCGGAAGCCCCATTCCGCCGATGATCGAGGGCTGCACGGTGCTCGACCTGGGCTGCGGCACGGGCCGCGACGTGTTCGTGCTGTCGAAGCTGGTCGGCGAGAAGGGCCGCGTGATCGGCGTGGACATGACCGAGAGCCAGCTCGAGGTCGGCCGCAGGCACCAAGACGAGGTGGCGCGCGCATACGGGTACGCCGCCAGCAACGTGGAGTTCAAGTGCGGCTACATCGAGGACCTCGCCGCGCTCGGCATCGCCGATGACTCCATCGACGTGGTCATCTCCAACTGCGTCATCAACCTCTCCCCGTTCAAGGAGCAGGTGTTCTCCGAGGTTTGGCGCGTGCTGAAGGAGGGCGGCGAGCTGTACTTCTCCGACATCTTCGTCGACCGCCGCATGACCGAGGCCCAGCAGAACGATCCCGTCCTGCGCGGGGAATGCATCGGCGGCGCGATGTACATCGAGGACTTCCGCCGTCTCATGCGCCGCGTGGGCTGGGAGGACTTCCGCTACACCGCCTCGCGCGTAAAGCACGTCGACGACGCCGAGCTGGCCGCCAAGGTCGAGGGCGCCACGTTCTTCTCGCGCATCGTGCGCGCGTTCAAGCTGCCCGCGCAGCTCGAGGACCTCTGCGAGCAGTACAACCAGAAGGCCACCTACCTCGGCACCATCCCCGGCATGCCCGACTGCTTCGACCTTGACGACCACCATCGCTTCATGAAGGACGTGCCGCTCGACGTGTGCGGCAACTCGTGCGCCATGGTGGAGAACACGCGCTTCGGCGCGGCGTTTGCCATCGAGGGCGACCGCTCGGTCCACTACGGCCCGTTCCCCGGCTGCGGCAACATTCCGTACGACACCGGCGACGACGAGGACGGCGGCTGCGGCTGCGGCTGCTGCTAACGCGCCCCAGAGCCGCCTCGCGAGGGCGGCCTTAAAGCAGGTTGAGGAAGGCAAGAAGAGAGAAAGGAGGGGACTTTCACCTCATGGATCGTCGTACGTTTTTGAAACTATCCGCCGCCACCTGCGGCGCGGCTGCGCTGGCCGCGCAGCCCTTGGCAGCGTTCGCCGAGGCGCCCGGTGCCGTGGAGGACGTGAGCTCGAGCTCGGGCTCCTCCAAGGGCTCGGGCAAATGGGTGATGTCGAGCTGCCAGGGCTGCACGTCGAACTGCGCCGTGCGCGTGTACGTGCAGGACGGCCGCGCCATCAAGGTCGAGGGCAACCCCAACGCCAAGGGCAACCATGGCTGCGTGTGCCCTAACGCCTTGCTGGCGCTCCAGCAGCAATACGACCCCGATCGCGTGAAATACCCCATGCGCCGCACGAACCCCGAGAAGGGCCGCGGCATCGACCCGGGCTTCGTCCCCATCAGCTGGGACGAGGCGCTCGACGAGATCGCGGACAAGCTGCTCGAGCTGCGCGACAACGGCGAGGCTCACAAGCTCGCCGTGGCGAAGGGCCGCTCCACCGGCATCGCCGACGTATTCCACAAGGCGCTGCCCGAGATCTACGGCACGCCGAACCGCTTCTCCCACTCGTCCATCTGCGCCGAGGCTGAGAAGCTGGCCACCGGCGCGCTCTGCGGATACTGGGACTACCATGACTACGACATGCTCCACACGAAGTACGTCATCATGTGGGGCGCCGACCCCATATCGTCGAACCGCCAGATCTCCAACGCGATCAGCCAGTTCGACAAGATGCATGCGAACGCCAAGATCATCGTGGTCGACCCGCGCCTGTCCGCCACGGCCGCCAAGGCCGACAAGTGGCTGCCCATCATCCCGGGCACCGACGGCGCGCTGGCCTCGGCCATGGCGCACGTCATCCTCAAGGAGGGCCTGTGGAACAAGGAGTTCGTGGGCGACTTCGAGGACGGCTTCAACTACTTCGGCAGCGGCGAGCCGCTTGACGAGAACCTGTGGGAGGTCTACGGGAAGTACCGCGGCGGCAACCAGGTGTATCCGGGCGGCCCCAGCTCGTCGAACGAGTACTGGTTCGACGAGAAGTACACCCACGGCATTTGCCGCTGGTGGAACCTAGAGCTGCACGACAAGACTCCTGAGTGGGCGGCCGAGATAACCGGCATCGACGCGGAGACCATCGTGGAGGTGGCGCGCGCGTTCGCCACGCAGAAGAACAAGGCCATCTCGTGGATCTCGCCGGGCGTGTGCATGACGGCGCGCGGCGCCTACACGGGCATGGCGTGCTTTGCGCTGAACGGCCTGGTGGGCTCCTACGAGGCCGAGGGCGGCGTGATGCGCAGCCCGAGCATCTCCACGGGGCACCTGGCCGACATGTACGCCTACAAGGACTCCAAGGCGAAGAAGGGCCTGAAGAAGGCCAAGGCCGACCAGCGCCAGAACTTCGACTTCGTGTCCATCGAGAAGGGCGAGTCCGGCCACAACCAGAACACCAACCGCGTCGCCGACGCCATCATCTCGGGCGAGCCGTACCAGATCAAGATGATGATCTCGTACTGGAACAACTGGGCGTACTCCTGCACCGGCGCCCAGCGCTGGGAGGAGGCGCTGTCCAAGCTCGAGTTCTTCGTGCACATCACCACGAACGCCTCCGAGATGAGCCAGTTCGCCGACATCGTGCTCCCCGCGAAGCACCATATGTTCGAGGCGTGGGGCTTCGTGAAGAACAAGCAGAACCTCTACGGCTACCTGAGCGTCGAGCAGCCGTGCGTCGAGACGCTGTTCGAGGCGAGGAACGACGAGACGGAGATAGCGTGGGCGCTCGCCGAGAAGCTGCGCGATAAGGGCTGGAGCAAGCTCTACGACTATTACTCCATCGAATGCCACGACGCCTACGGCGGCAACCGTCCCACCAACGCCGAGGAGTTCGGCCAGTCGGTGGTGCGCCGCTTCACGCAGCCCGCGTGGGACCCGTCCGCGGCGGCCGGCGGCGACGACATCAAGAAGTGGTCCGACTTCCTGAAGAACGGCGTGTGGAACTCCGACCGCATGACCTACAAGAAGCACTACAAGGACTTCGGCACGCATACGGGCAAGTTCGAGTTCTACAGCGAGACGCTGCGCGAGATCCTGCTCGAGCACTGCAACAGCTACAAGACCGACGTGAACTCCCTCATGGAGGCGTGCAACTACCAGGCACGCGACGGTCTGTGCTTCGTGCCGCACTACGAGGAGCCGCTGCGCCACGGCGACGAGGGCGACTTCCCGTTCGTGTTCAGCGAGCACCGCTCGCGCCTGAACCGCGAGGGCCGCAGCGCCAACCTCACGTGGTACCAGGAGTTCAAGGACTCCGATCCCGGTGACGAGGCGTGGGACGACGTCCTCAAGGTCAACCCGTCCGACATGAGAAAACTCGGCTTGAAGGACGGCGACGAGATCGTGGTGACTTCCCCGAGCGGCTCGATCACGGTGCACGCGAAGGGCTGGGAGGGCACGCGCCCCGGCGTGGTGGTGAAGTGCTACGGCCAGGGACACTGGGCCTACGGGCACGTGGCTGCGGTTGACTTCGAGCGCGCCAAGCCCCGCGGCGGCAACAACAACGAGATCCTGCCGGCCGAGTGGGAGCGCCTGAGCTCCTCGACCGCGCGTCACGGCGGCGTCACGCGCGTTGCGATCAAGAAGGCGAGGTAGGCATATGACCAAGTATGCAATGCTCATCGACCTGGGCAAATGCGTTGGCTGCAGCGCCTGCCAGATCGCGTGCAAGATCGAGAACACCGTGGGCGAGGGGCATTTCTACTCGCGTCACGAGACGGTGACGTCGGGGACGTTCCCGAAGGTGACGTACCGCTACATCCCCACGATGTGCAACCACTGCGACAACGCGGCCTGCGTGGCGGCGTGCCCGGTGGGGGCGCAGAAGAAGGCAGACGGGCTCACCATCCACGACGACGCGACCTGCATCGGCTGCGGCGCGTGCGTGGCGGCGTGCCCCTACGGCTTCACCATGATGCGCGACCCGAAGGCGTTCGACGAGTTCGCGTCGACCGACGAGCTGATCGAGGGCTGCACGTCCTCGGGCGCCGAGGTGGCGAAGGAGTCCGGCGCGCCGGTCCCGTACGGCAACTTCAAGGTGACGAGCGAGTCGCTCCTCATGGACGCGGGCAAGTCCGAGAAGTGCAACTTCTGCAAGCACCTGATCGACGCGGGCGATGACCCCTACTGCGTGCACATGTGCCCGGCGGGCGCGCGCATCTGGGGCGACGTGGAGGACCCCGAGTCCGACATCGCGAAGGCCCTGGCCGACTCCGACGTGTCGGTGAGCCATCCCGAGTACGGGACCAGCCCCAACGTGTACTACGTGGGGAAGTTCTAGGGTGCGCCGCATGCTGATGACCGAAGAGGAGCTAATCTGCCAAGCCACGGTGCTTCGCCTGGCGGCGCGCCTGCTGCGCTACCCGGCCGACGGCGCGGGCGCCCCTGAGCTCGCCGCGTGCGCGCGCGAGCTGGCGGGGCTGTTCACCGACGAGGCGGACGAGCACGCGCTGGCGCTCGAGGCGGCCGCAGCCGCCGAGCGCGCGGAGGGCCTCGAGCTTGAGCGCGACTACACGGCGCTGTTCATCGGGGCGTTCGAGATGCTCGCGCCTCCGTACGCGTCGTACTACCTCGACGGCGAGCGCCGTCTGGGCGGCGCGAGCACGGTGGCCGTCGAGCGGGCCTACGAGCGCTTCGGGCTCGTGCTCGCGGAGAGCCGCAAGCAGCCGGGCGACCACCTGGCGACGATGTGCGAGTTTCTGTTCGCCGTGCTGCGCGACGCGGCGCTGGCGGGCGAGGCTGCCGCCGTTGCGGGCGGGGATGCTGCCGCGGGCGAGGACGCTGCCGCGGGCGGGGCTGCTGCGGGCGAGGCTGCCGCTGCAGGCGGGAGCGTTGTCGCAGGCGGGGACGCTGCCGCGGCGCGCGCCGACGAGCTCGTGCGGCTCGCCAGCGACTTCTTCGCGCGCTACGTGCGCCCGTGGGTGGGCGCGATGAGCGGCTCGGTCGTCAGCTGCGCGCAAACCGACTTCTATCGCAACTTGGGGAGGCTCCTTCCGCTGGTCTTGGTGGAGGACTCCCTTCTGATCGAAACGAACCTCATGCAGGAAGCAGAAAAGTAAGGATCAATGATGAAGAACAAGACTTTGAAACTCATCACCGGAGAGTTCATCGGCACGTTCATGATGTGCTTCTTCGGCATCGGCGCCGTGGCGGTGACGTCGCTGTGCGGCACCATGACGGGCAACTACCAGGTGGGCCTGATGTGGGGCATCACCATCACCATCGCCATCTACGTGTGCCGCCACTTCTCGGGCGCGCACTTCAACCCGGCCGTCTCGGTGGCCATGGTGGTCGCCGGGCGCATGCCCGCGCGCGAGCTGATCCCCTACCTCATCGGGCAGTTCGTGGGCGCGTGGGTCGCCGCCATGGCGCTGTGGGGCCTGTTCGCCGACACCGTCATGAAGTGGCTTGCTGACAACGGCGTGACCATGATGGCCAAGAACGCCGCGTCGAGCATCTGGTGCGAGGTGTTCCCGAACAACTCGGCCGCCATCGTGAGCAACGTGGTGGGCGCCTGCGCCGAGGGCCTCGGCGTGTTCATCCTGGTGCTCGTGATCTTCTCGCTCACCTCCACCGAGAACACCGGCCGTCCGAACAGCCACCTTGCGCCGCTGTTCATCGGCCTGACCGTCTCCATCATCATCGGCACGGTGGGCCCGCTCACCAACGCCGGCTTGAACCCCGCGCGTGACCTGGGCCCGCGCCTGGTCGGCTACATGGTGGGCTTCGGCAACCTGGCGTTCAGCTGGGACGCCATCCTGGTGTACACCGTCGGCCCGCTCGTCGGCGGCATCCTGGCGGCGCTCGTGTACAAGTTCATCCTGATGCCGATGCACTGCCAGTGCGTCATCGACGGAGAGACGCCCTGCCCTGACGCTCACGCCTGCGGCGGCGAGACGTGCGACAAGATCGCCAACAAGGAAATCGCGGCCATCGAGAAGAACCTGTAGGGGCTCTCATGTCGGGAAAGACGACGCACGCCGAACGAGGCGCAACGCTGTGCGAGCTTGCGCGCACGAGAGCCGCCGTCGTGGTGGCGATGATCGCGTGCTGCGTCGTGGTGGCGGCGGCCTTGGGCGCTGCTGCGGGTGCGGGCGCAAGCGAGCCCGCATACCGCCTGACCAAGGCCACCCTCTCCGACTGCACGGCTTCGGCGGAGGCTGACTCGGCCATCGAGAGCACGTCCGGGGCTCTGCTCGAGGGGCTGTCGTTCGTGGAGGGCAACCCGTTCTTCCTGAACGTGCGCGAGGCGCTCGTGAGCGACTGCCGCTTCCCGCTTCCCACGGAGAAGTTCGTGGAGAAGTGCGAGTGGAAGTACGACGACGCGGGCAACGTGAGGACGGCCACCTTCTACAAGAGCACCAACGAGCTCTCGCGCGTGCAGCTGTCCTACGACGAGCACGGCTCGGCGTCGAAGGTGATTGGCTGGACGTACGCCGACGAGGGAGACGGGCGTGGCGTCGTGCGCCATGACTTCGAGATGTCCATCGTGAACGAGAAGCTCTCGGGCAGCGCTTACGGCGCGAACAAGTTCACGGTCGTGCATGACGACACCACGTCGAACGACACGGTGCTGTTCACCTACGACAAGGACAAGAACCTGAACACGGTAACCTCGAAGGGCAAGCACGAGTGGGCCGTCGACATCAGCTACATCACGGCACAGAAGGTGCCCAAGACGCTGAAGCTGTCCGAGGACGAAAAGGGCGCTGGCGCGTACCTGGCGCCGACCTACGACGGCGCGAACAAGCTCGTGTCGCTCAAGAGGGGCACGTGGGAAGGCGACGAGGTGCAGCTTTCGGGTGACGAGTACGTGATCCAGTACTCGGGCAGCAAGTACTCGAAGGTCCGCTACTACCAAGATGACGTCGAGGTGAAGTACTACGACTTCAAATACGACGAGCACGGGAACCTCACGTCGATCCGCGTGTACAAGAAGGGCGGCGTGCAGCTCTACAACATCACGTTCGCTTACGAGCTCGCATAAGCGCTCGGGGCGGCGACAAGAGCTCTGACAGCGGAGGGCCCGCCACCATGCGGCGGGCCCTCCGCGCTTTGCTTCGATGCGAAGTAGTCCAGGCTGGCCGCCTTGGACTTCCGCTCTGGTCTTTTTTCGAGCAAAGACCCAGTTCGAAGCCTTTTTCTTTGTCAAACAATAAAAGATTCTTATGCCTTGTTTTGTCGCGATGTCTTGTAGTCATTTTACAAACAAACGTTTGTTTTTCGTACAAAAGTACGCTATAATATACTCACGTTAGCGAGAGGGCAGGAGGACCCGATGGAGACGAGGAATCTGACGTTCTCAGACGCGCCCATGTTCGATCGCGTCATGTCCGATGAAGCCGTGTGCCGGGAGGTGGTGGAAGTCGTGCTCGGCGTCGAGGTGGGCAGGGTCGTGTACCATAACGTCGAGCAGGTCATCGAGCCTACGATCGACGGGCGCGGGGTGCGCCTCGACGCCTACCTCGTCGGCGAGGAGGCGGTCTACGACGTCGAGATGCAAGCATACGGCCGCATGTGCATCGACAAGCGCTTCCGCTATTATCAGTCCGTCATCGACGTGGGGCTTTTGCGCAAGGGGGAGGACTACGACCTCCTGCCTGACAGCTTCATCATATTCATCTGCACCGATGACCCCTATGAGGACGGTCTGCCGCGCTACGATTTCGAGCGCGTGTGCGTGGAGCATCCGTCGCTGCTCTCGGGGTGCGGGTCGCATTGGATCGTGTTGAACGCGGCGGCCTACCAAGGCGTTGAGGACAGCCGTTTGCGGAGCCTGCTAAAATACGTGAGAGACGGAGTTGTCGGCGCTGACCCTTTGGTCAGGATGATCGACGGCAAGGTAAGCGAGGCCAATCGAGACCGAAGGTGGGTGGAGCAGGTGTTCTCAGTCATGACTGTCGAAGAAGACGCCGCCATGCAGGTCCGCATGGCGAAGCGCGTATACCGTAAAGAGGGTCTGGAAGAAGGTCGCAAGGAAGGGCTTGCCGAAGGACGCAAGGAAGGGCTTGCCGAAGGACGCAAGGAAGGTCGTGCCGAGGGCCGCAAGGAAGGGCTTGCGATGGGCATTGAGGAAGGCCTTGCCGAGGGACGTGCCAAAGGGCGTGCCGAAGGGCGTGCTGAGGGGCGTGCCGAGGCGGAGAAGCGTTATGGCGAGCTGGTCTCGCGGCTGCTTGCCGACGGTCGCCTAGATGATCTCAAGCAGGTCGCGGAAGACCCATCCTTGCTCGAAGAGCTCTACGAGGAGTTGGGGATCTAGCAAGCGAGCGGGCGATGCGACGCAGCCGCGTCGCATCGCCCGTGGACGAGGGGCGCTTGCCGACGTTTGACGCGAGGCTTGCTGCAAACGGCGAACCTCGCGTCAAACGCGAATGAGAGCGCTCCTGCGATCGCTTCGTGCGCTAGCAGATCTCGACGATCCAGCCTTCGGGGCCCTCGATGGCGCCGCTCTGGATGTCGGTCAGGGTGCGGCGCAGCTTGCTCATGACGGGGCCGGCGTTCTCGGCGCCGTCGACGAACGTGACGTCGACGCCCTCAGCTTCGATGTGGCCCACCGGCGAGATGACGGCCGCAGTGCCGCACAGGCCGCACTCCATGAAGTCGCCGTTGGTGACCTCCTCGAACTTCACGGGGCGCTCGACGACGCTCATGCCCAGGATGTCCTTGGCGACCGTGACGAGCGAGCGGCGCGTGATGGAGGGCAGGATCGAGTTCGTGTGCGACTGCGGCACCACGAGGTTGCTCTGCTTGTCCACGAAGAGCACGTTCGCGCCGCCGGTCTCCTCCACGTAGGAGCGCGTGGCGGAGTCGAGGTAGAGGTTCTCGGAGTAGCCGCGCTTGTGCGCCTCCTCGTAGGGGTGCAGGCTCATGGCGTAGTTGAGGCCCGCCTTGATGTCGCCGGTGCCGCGCGGCGCTGCGCGGTCGTAGTCGGCCACGGTGATGGTGATGGCCTCCTTGCCGCCCTTGAAGTAGGGGCCCACCGGGGTGACGAGGATGCGGAATTGGTACTCGGTGGCCGGCTTCACGCCGATGACCACGCCGGTCGCGAACATGTAGGGGCGCACGTACAGCGTGGCGCCCGAGCCGAAGGGCGGGACCCACTCCTTGTTCGCCTCGACGACCATCTTCACGGCCTCGACGAACTTGTCCTGCGGGAACTCGGGCATGACCAGGCGCTTGGCGGAGTCGGCCATGCGCGCGGCGTTCAGGTCGGGGCGGAAGCACACGATGCGCCCGTCCTCGGTGGTGTACGCCTTCAGGCCCTCGAAGACCTCCTGGCAGTAGTGCAGGATGCCGGCGCACTCGCTCACGGTGACGCTGTGGTCGGTGGTCAGGCCGCCTTCCTCCCACGCGCCGTCCTTGTAGTTGCACACGTAGCTGTAGCTCGTCTCCATGTAGCCGAAGCCGAGGTTGCCCCAGTCGATGTCCTTCTTTTCCACGGTTGCTCATCTCCCGTACTAATCGGTCAACTCTTTGTAACCGCGTATTCTAACGCGCGCGCGGGCGCATGGCGGGTGCAGGTCGGCCACGCGTAACAAAAGATTAACAGGCGGCAGAGGGGATGAGGCGGAAGAGGCGGGCGGGAGGAAGGGGCGGAGAGCATGATGCAGAAGAGGCAACGTGGAGGAAGGGAAAGAGGGGAAGGCAGCAGGGGGGGATGAGGCGCAAAGCGCCGTCCGACACATGGCGAAAATCTGATGGCGCTTGACAGAGATTTCCTGCGCTATAGAATTCCTTCTTAGCACTCGAAGGCTGTGACTGCTAAAACACCTCAGCCACCCGCAAGCGAAAGAAGGGCGATACCCATGCGCAAGTTCAAAACCGAGAGCAAGAAGCTGCTCGACCTCATGATCAACTCCATCTACACCAACCGCGAGATCTTCCTGCGCGAGCTCATCTCGAACGCGTCCGACGCGGTCGACAAGCTCTACTTCAAGAGCCTCACGGACTCGAGCGTCGAGATCAACCGCGCCGACCTCGCCATCCGCGTGGCGTTCGACGCCGACGCGCGCACCGTCACCGTGTCCGACAACGGCATCGGCATGAGCAAGGACGACCTCGACAAGAACCTCGGCACCATCGCGCACTCCGACTCGTTCGAGTTCAAGACCGCCAACGCCGAGGAGCCCACGGCTGACGTCGACATCATCGGGCAGTTCGGCGTGGGCTTCTACTCCGCCTTCATGGTGGGCTCGAAGGTGCGCGTCGTCTCGCGCGCCTACGGCAGCGACGAGGCTTGGGCCTGGGAGTCTGACGGCATCGAGGGCTACACCATCGAGGCCGCCGAGCGCGCCGAGCACGGCACGGACGTCGTCGTGTTCCTGAAGGAGAACACCGACGACGAGCGCTACGACACCTACTGCAGCGAGTACGGCCTGACCGACCTCATCAAGCGCTACAGCAACTACGTGCGCTACCCCATCCAGATGGAGCTCGAGAAGTCGCGCATGAAGCCGAAGCCGGCCGACGCGCCCGATGACTACAAGCCCGAGTTCGAGAACTACACGGCGGTCGAGACCATCAACTCCATGATCCCCATCTGGAAGCGCAAGAAGGCCGACGTCTCCCAAGACGAGTACAACGAGTTCTACAAGACCGACTTCCACGACTTCGAGGACCCGGCGCGCACCATCTCGCTGCATGCCGAGGGCACGCTGACCTACGACGCGCTCATGTTCGTGCCGGGCCACGCGCCCTACGACATGTACTCCAAGGAGTACAAGAAGGGCCTCGCGCTGTACAGCTCGGGCGTGCTCATCATGGACAAGTGCGAGGAGCTCGTGCCCGACTACTTCAACTTCATGCGCGGCGTGGTCGACTCGGCTGACCTCACGCTGAACATCTCGCGTGAGACGCTGCAGCACAACGGCCAGCTCAAGGCCATCGCGCGCCGCCTCGAGAAGAAGGTCAAGTCCGACCTGGCCGACATGCGCGACAACGACCGCGAGGCGTACGAGAAGTTCTTCGGCGAGTTCGGCCGCACCATGAAGTACGGCGTGTACTCGAGCTACGGCATGGCCAAGGACGTGCTGGCCGACCTTCTGCTGTTCTACTCGGCGAAGCAGAAGAAGATGATCACGCTCGACGAGTACCTCGGCCAGGCGCCGGCTGACGCTGAGTCCGTCTTCTTCGCCGCAGGCGACTCGCTCGAGCGCCTCGCGCAGATGCCCATCGTGACCACGGTTCTGGCGAAGGGCTACGACGTGCTCCTGTGCGACCAGAACGTCGACGAGTTCTGCATGATGGCACTGGGCACCTACTCCAACAAGGACATCGTGTCGATGGGCGCCGAGGGCGATGCCGAGGCCGAGCCGAAGGTGTTCACGATCAAGAACGTCGGCGGCGAGGACCTGGGCCTGACCACCGACGAGGAGAAGAAGGAGGCCGAGGAGGCCACCACGGAGAACTCCGCGCTGTTCGACGTGATGAAGGAGGCGCTCGAGGGCAAGGTCGAGAAGGTGGTCGTGTCCACGCGCCTGACCGACGCGCCGGTGGTGCTGACCACCGAGGGCGCCGTCTCGCTCAAGATGGCGCAGATGTTCAAGGAGAACGCCGTGGGCAGCGACGAGGCGCCCGAGCTGCACGTGATCCTCGAGGTGAACGCCAAGCACCCGGTGTTCGGCACCCTGAAGGCCGCGCACGTGGCGGGCGACGACGACAAGGTGAAGACCTACACCGGCATCCTCTACGACCAGGCCATGCTCATGGAGGGCCTCCCCGTGGAGGATCCCATCGCGTTCGCCCAGGCCGTGACCGCGCTCATGAAGTAGCGGGCGTGCTAGCATAGGTCCCGCACGAAAACCGAAGCGAGAGGCGCGAGGGAGCATGGAGACAAGAGAGCGAAGAAACGCGTTGCTGCTGTTCAGCAAGGTGCCGGAGGCCGGGCTGGTGAAGACGCGCCTGACCACGCTGAAAGACGGCGCGTTTGCGCCCGAGGTGGCGAGCGCCCTGTACCACTGCATGCTCTTCGACGTGGTGGAGATCTGCTGCGCGGCGCTCTCCGCGCTCGAGGAGCGCTCCGAGGCGGCGTGCGCGGCGGCCGAGGCCCGCGGCGAGGAGGGCGTGCGCGACGTCTACGAGCTCGTGATCTCCACGACGCCCGCGGGCAACGTGGAGGCGATGCGCAAGCTGTTCGCGGACGCGGGGGAGTGGCCGCGCGAGCTGGTGATGATCGCCGACGAGGGTGCGAGCTTCGATGAGCACTACAACCACGCGTTCGAGCAGACGTGGGAGCGCGGCGCCGACTGCATCCTGTCGATGGGCGCCGACATGCCCGCGCTCACCGTGAACGACGTACTCGCCGGGTTCGAGGCGCTGCACAAGCTCGACGGCGTTGACGGCGGCGGCATCGTGCTCGCGCCTGACCAGGAGATGGGCGTGTCGGTGATCGGATGGACGCGCGCGACGGACTTCGACCACTCAGGCGTGTTCTACAACTCCGACGGCCTCACGGTGCTGCCCGCCTACATCCAGAAGGCCCGCGCGCTCGGGTTGCCGGCGCTCTACCTGCCGCCCATCCCCGACGTGGACACCATGGCCGACCTCATGCACAACATCACGCTCGTGGAGGCGCTCAACTACTGCGCGCCCTTCGACGGCAACACGCCGCCGTGGCGCACCGCCGACGCGCTTGCGCAGATGGGCTGGGACGAGGTGCGCGTGATGCCGAACGACCTGCGCGACCCGCGCGAGCACATCGACAAGTAGGGGGCAGCGGGCGCCTGCTGCCGCGGTGCGCCTGCTGCCGCGGCGTGCCTGCTGCTTGCAGCCGCGGCGCGCCCGCCGCTTGCCCGCTCACGCCTCCCGCCGCATCCCGCTGTCGAGCCGTCGCGGCCCGTCTAGCGCGAGAGCCCCGCCAGATTCCGAAACTGCCAGAACGCCACGGCGGAGGCGGCCGCCACGTTGAGCGAGTCGACGCCGTGGGCCATGGGGATGCGCACGGTGCAGTCGCACTGCGCGATGGTGGAGGGCGCAAGTCCGTCGCCCTCGGTGCCGAACACGAGCGCCAGCCTCTCGGCGCGCGCAAGCGACTCGTCGTCGAGCGACACCGAGTCGTCCTCAAGCGCCATGGCGGCCACCGTGAACCCCAGCTCGCGCAGAAGCGGGATGCCCGCGCTCGCCCATGCGGCCGACGGGCGGCCGGGGCGCCCCTTCGCGGGAGCTGCGTCGTCGCCGATGCGCGTCCAGGGCACCTGGAACACCGTGCCCATCGACACGCGCACGGCGCGGCGGTACAGCGGGTCGTAGCAGGTGGGGCTCACGAGCACGGCGTCCACGCCGAGCGCCGCCGCCGAGCGGAAGATGGCGCCCACGTTGGTGTGGTTCGTGATGCTCTCGAGAACCGCCACCAGGCGCGCGTCGCGCACCACCTCCTCCACGCTCGGCAGCGCGGGGCGGCGGAACGCGCCGAGCGCGCCGCGCGTGAGCTCGAAGCCCGTGAGTTCCTCGAGCGCCGCGTGCGGCGCCACGAACACGGGCAGATCGGGGCGGGCCGCCTCCATGCGCGCGATGAGGCCGTCGGTCGCGTGCAGCCACTTCTCCTCCATGAGCAGCGACAACGGCTCCATGCCGCCCTCGAGGGCGCGCTCGATCACCTTGGCGCCCTCGGCGATGAACAGCGCGCGCTCGGGCTCGAGGCGGCTGCGCAGCTGCGCCTCGGTGAGCCGCGCGTAGGCGTCGAGCCGCGCGTCGTCGAGCGTGTCAACGTGAATCAGGGGCATGACGGGACTCCTTGCATGTTCGGAGGGAGATTTTGGCAGAAATCTTCAGATGTTTGTCATCTTGAGGGTGCTGTTGGGGTCTTTTGGGGCTCCTGTCCCTGACGTGCTCGGCAAAACACCAGGTCAGTTTCACCCGCTGCTATCTCATGCATCCACGCGAATGAGATTTCCCCCTCAAATTGACAAATATCTGAAGATTTCTGCCAAAACGGCGGCGGGAAAACGCAAGGGGTGCGCATCTCGTCCGATGCGCACCCCTTGAGGCGGCTTCCGCCGACGTATGAGAGTCGGATCTAGGAGAGCGCTTCGAGCAGGTTCTTCATCTGGTTGGAGCCGAGGCCCTGGATGCGGCGGTCGGCCGGGATGCCGAGCTCCTCGAGGAGCTTCTCGGTCTTCACCTTGCCGAAGCCGGGGATGGCGCTCACGAATGCCTTGACCTTCATGCGGCCGATCACCGGGTCGTCGACCTTGCCGAGGACCTCCGCCGGGGTCATGATGCCCATGGAGAGCTTCTGGGTGATCTCGGAGCGCTGGGCGCGGACGACGCGGGCCTTCTCAAGCGCAGCGGCGCGCTGCTCGGGGGTCATGGTAGGTGCAGCCATGTCAACTCTTTCTCTAAGGCCGCCGAGCAGGTGCCCGGCAGCTTCCGACGAGAGCGCGTCAAGCCGCGTCACGTGGGGGTGAGGCGGGCGCGCTCTGATGAACAAACAGAATTGATGGTACTCGAACATGCGGGGAAATGCACTAGTTTTCTTCGGAACGGCCGTGCGGGGGCGCCCTGCTGCGCTGCGGGGTATAATGGGGGTTCGCACAGGGGGGACAATCGAGGCCGCGGCGCCGCAGGGCGCGCGGCAGGGCAGAAACCGAAAGGCTCAGAAGCATATGACCAGCAAGAGCGTAGCTGAGGTGACGGCGCAACGCCACCCCGACTTCGATGCGTTCGTGGCCACCATTGAGGCGCTGCGCGCGCCCGACGGCTGCCCGTGGGATCGCGAGCAGACGCATCGCTCCATCGCGCACAACATGATCGAGGAAGCCTACGAGGCCGTCGACGCCATCGAGCGCGGCTCGGTCGCGCATCTGCGCGAGGAGCTCGGCGACGTGCTTCTGCAGGTGGTGCTGCAGAGCCAGATCGCCGCCGACGCGGGCGCGTTTACCATCGACGACGTGTGCCGCGACGTCAACGAGAAGATGATCCGCCGCCACCCGCACGTGTTCGGCGAGGAGGCCGCAGCGGACTCCGGCGAGGTGCTCGGGCTGTGGGAGAAGGTGAAGCTCGCCGAGAAGGAGGCGGCCGACGCAGCCGCCGCCGACGCGGGCGACGGCGCGCCCGAGGGGCTGCTCGACGGCGTGCCCGCGAGCTTCCCGGCACTCATGCAGGCGCAGAAGATCTCGCGCAAGGCGGCGGCCGCGGGCTTCGAGTGGGACACGCTCGACGACATCTGGAGCCAGGTGGCCGAGGAGGTCGGCGAGCTGAAGGAGGCCTACGCCGCGGCTCCCCGGTCGAAGAGCGGCAAGATCGTCAAGGGCGGCGACGCGGGCGCGACGCCCGAGGCCGCCGCGGCGGCCGACGCCGTCGAGCTCGAGTTCGGCGACGTGCTGTTCGCGCTCGTGAACGTGGCGCGGCGCATGGGCGTGAACGCCGAGAACGCGCTGCGCGCCACGTGCGTGAAGTTCCGCCGCCGCTGGGCCTTCATGGAAGGCGCCGCCTGGGGGCAGGGCCGGCGCGTCGAGGACCTGCCGACCGAGGAGCTCGAGGAGCTGTGGCGCATGGCGAAGATGCTGGAAGGAGGCGAGGCGCGATGACGGCAGACGGATCGCTCGAGGTCATCCGCACGAGCGCGGCGGCTGGCTACCACAAGGGGATGGACGACGTGTCGCAGCAGCGCTCGCGCAAGCTCACCCAGAGCCGCATGCTCACGGGGAACGACATCGACGCCCTCGCGGTGCTCGAGTACGCCGCGCAGGACATCCTGCAGAAGTACCACGCCGCGATGCGCCAGATGGAGGTGCGCCTCGAGACGCTCGACCAGGACCTCAAGCTGCGCCAGCGCCGCAACCCCATCCACCACATCGAGTCGCGCATGAAGTCGATCCCGTCCATCTTCGAGAAGCTCGAGCGCTACGGCAAGTCCACCACGCTCGAGGCCATGGAAGAGCACATCATGGACATCGCGGGGCTGCGCGTGATCGTGTCGTACGTGCAGGACGCCTACGACATCCTGAACTACCTCGAGCACCAGGACGACCTCACGGTGGTCACGGTGAAGGACTACATCGCCAACCCCAAGCCCAACGGCTACCGCAGCCTGCACCTCATCGTGAAGATCCCGGTGTACTTCCTCGACGCGAAGGAGGAGATCCCCGTCGAGATCCAGATCCGCACCATCGCCATGGACTTCTGGGCCAGCCTCGAGCACGACCTGAAGTACAAGTCGGTGCGCGAGCTGGAGGGGGTTGACATCAGCGGGGAGCTCAAGGAGTGCTCGCGCATCATCCAGAGCGCGGAGGAGCGCATGCAGGTGCTCGCCCAGGCGCTCGAGTCCGACCGGCGCGCGCATCCGAAGCCCAAGGCCGTGAACAGGGCGAAGACGCTCGACCTCAAGGCGGAGATCGAGATTCCCGAAGGCGAGGAGCACAAGGTTCCCATGTCCGCGCGCACGGTGGTCCCCCTGCGCTACCTGGGCCCGCACTGAGGCGGCGCGCCGGAGCTGCCGGGCGCGAGGTGCCGAGGCCAGCGGCACGAGCCATGCTGCCGGCTGGCGCTGCGCCGCAGGCCCGCGCCAGCCGCCGCCTGCGAGCAGCGGCGCTCGTTCGCTCGCAAACCTTACACGAATGCAACGAATGGGCGCGTTTTGCGGGCAAACGCCTTATAATTGCCCTTGTTGAGATGATCGACGCGCCCCGCCGGGAGGCCCGGGGCAGGGGCGCAGGGAAAGGGGAAGAAAGATGAAGATCAAGAAGTGGGGCGCGCTCGTCGCCTGCGGCGCGCTGGTCGCGGCGCTCGGCCTGTTCGGCTGCTCTTCGAACAACGCCGCGAGCTCGGCGAGCTCCTCTGCGGCCGCCGAGAGCGGCGCAGGCGGCCTCACGCTGCTGAAGGAGGGCACCCTCACGGTGGCCACGTCGCCGGACTACCCGCCGTTCGAGAACCTCGAAGACGGCGAGTACGTGGGCTTCGACATCGACCTCGCGAAGGCCGTCGCCGAGGAGATGGGCCTCGAGTGCGAGTTCGTGAGCCTGCAGTTTGACGGCATCACCCCGGCCATCGCCGCGGGCGGCCAGGCTGACGTGGGCTTCTCCGGCATCTCGGTGGACCCCAAGCGCGCCAAGGAGATCGACTTCACCGACTCCTACTACATTGACGACCAGGCCGTCGCCGCCATGAAGGGCGGTTCCATCACGCCTGACAACGCCGCCGAGGAGCTGAACAAGGAGGGCGTGGTCATCGCCGTCCAGTCCGGCACCACCGGCGAGACGTACGCCCAGGAGAACTTCCCGAACGCCACCGTCAAGGGCTACGGCAACTCCACGGACTGCTTCGCCGCGATGCAGTCGGGCAACGCCACCGCCGTGTGCACCAACCTCGCGGTGGTGAACCGCATGCTGGAGAGCGCCTACTCTGACGCGCAGGTCGTCATCGAGGTCGCCACGGGCGAGGAGTACGCTGCCGTGGTCTCCCAGGACAGCCCTGAGCTGACCGAGGCCATCAACGCCGCGCTCAAGACGCTGAAGGACAACGGCACGCTCGACGAGCTGACCAACAAGTGGTTCTAGCGCTCCGCAGTTCCTCGCGTGGAATTCAGGGCCCTTCCCTCCTGAGTCGGGCGGGAAGGGCCTCCTTTTCTCTCACACCCGATCGGGGGAGCCGTCATGACTGATCCAACCGCATTCGCCCGTCGCTCCAACGCCATCGCCTCGCGCGTGACGGCCCGCGCCGCATGTCCGCGCGTCGCGCGCCTCGCCGCTGCTCGCCGCCTCTTCGTCGGCGCGCTCGTGGCGCTCACGCTTCTGTGCGGCGCCGTGCTGGCGCAGGCCGCCCAGCCCGCCGACGCGCTGGCGCTCGACACCGCCAAGTGCACCGCGCGCCCCAACGGCGACACGGGCTCGGAGGTCTACGGCGCCACCGAGACGCGCGTCACCTGGGAGGGCCAGGCTGCCCCCGGCGAGTCGCTGACCGCCCTCGAGCTCACCATGCCCGAGGGAACCACCTTCGGCCTCGACGACGCGCGCGTGATGCTGCTGTCGGGTGACAACCTCATGACGCGCGACATCCCCGACGTCGAGTTCTCCGCCGACGGCAACACGCTTCGCGCCGTGTTCGCCGAGCCGACGGCCCCCGGTTCCTACGTGCGCGTCGAGGTGTACGAGGTGTTCTTCCCCGCGGAGGGCGGGGAGATGGGCCTTGCGGGCTCCTACACCACCGCCGAGGGCGACACGCTGCCCATCGACGACATCGCGCCCATCCAGGTGACGGGCAAGAGCGCGTTCGACCAGCTGGTGAGCAGCCTCGAGCAGCAGGACTGGGTGAAGCAGTGGAACTCCAACAAGTTCCTGCGCCTGTTCTTCAACCCGCCGCTCATCGTGTCGAGCATCCCCGTGGTGTTCAACGGCTTCCTCATGGCCATCGGCATCGTGGCCGTGGCGTTTCCCGTGGCCATCCCCATCGGCCTTGTCCTGGCGCTCATGCGCATGTCGAAGTGGCGCGTGCTGCGCGGCATCGCCACCACGTACGTGAACGTCGTCCGCGGCACGCCGCTGTTCCTGCAGATCTACATCGCGTTCTTCGGCCTGCCGCTGGCGGGCGTGCAGATCCCGTCGTTCCCGCTCGGCGTGATCGTGCTGTCGATGAACTCGGCGGCGTATCTGTGCGAGATCTTCCGCGCCGGCATCCAGTCCATCCCGAAGGGCCAGTTCGAGGCGTCGCGCAGCCTCGGCATGAACGGCGCGCAGACCATGGTGTTCGTCATCATCCCGCAGACCGTGCGCCGCGTGATCCCCACCATGACCAGCGAGTTCATCCTGCTGTACAAGGACACCTCGATGTTGGCCGCCGTGGGCGTCATGGAGGTGGTCATGTACGCGAAGACCATCGTGGCCTCCACGGGCTCCATCACGCCCTACATCGTGGCCGCGTGCTTCTACCTGATCATCACGCTGCCGCTCGCGAAGGTGGTCGGCAAGCTCGAGAGCCGCCTGGCGGGCACGGCGGCGCCGAAGAAGCGCAGGAAGAAGGGCGCGCCCGCCGCGGCGGGCGCGGAGGGCGCGGGCGCCGCGGGCGCAGCCGTGACGGGCACCGACTCGGCGGGCGTCACGGGGTTCGCGACCGACGTGCTCACCGCGCAGCCGCTGCTCAAGAACGAGCCCGGTGACGGCCTGGGCGGCGCTGGCGATCACGGCTTCGGCATGAAGAACACGAAGTAGAGGAGCGGTTATGAGCGAGATCAAGACCTCCGGCGCCCTGACGCCCGAAGCCGCGACGCCTGGCGCCGCGCAGCCCGAAGCCGCCGCAGCTGCCCCGGCCGTCGCAAGCGCCCCAACCTCCCCGGCCGGCGCTGCGAGCGCCCCGGCCCGCGCGAGCCACGTGACCGACGAGGTGGTCGTGCGCATCGAGGGCCTGCAGAAGGCGTTCGGCGACAACGTCGTGCTGCGCGACGTGAACCTGGAGGTGCACCGCGGCGAGGTGGTGGTGGTGCTCGGCCCGTCCGGCTCGGGCAAGTCCACCATGCTGCGCTGCATCAACCTGCTCGAGGTCCCCACGGGCGGCAAGGTCTTCTTCGAGGACACCGAGATCACGGCGAAGGGCACCGACATCAACAAGGTGCGCGCGAACGTGGGCATGGTGTTCCAGAACTTCAACCTGTTCCCGCACCTCACGGCGAAGCGGAACGTCATGCTGGCCCAGCAGAAGGTGCTCAAGCGCTCCAAGGAGGAGGCCGAGCGGGTCGCCGTGGAGCGGCTGAGCGAGGTGGGCCTGGCCGACCGCGTGGACTTCAAGCCCGCGCAGCTCTCGGGCGGCCAGCAGCAGCGCGTGGCCATCGCCCGCGCGCTCGCCATGAACCCCCACGTGATGCTCTTCGACGAGGCCACGAGCGCGCTCGACCCCGAGCTCGTGCGCGACGTTCTCGGCGTCATGAAGAACCTCGCGCGCCAGGGCATGACCATGATCGTGGTGACGCACGAGATGGGCTTCGCCCGCGACGTGGCCGACCGCGTGATCTTCATGGACGGCGGCTACATCGTGGAGCAGGGCACGCCCGAGGAGGTCTTCGACCATCCCCAGTCCGACCGCACGAAGGACTTCCTGGGCCACATCTCCTAGAGCACGGCGCGACGGGGCGAAGGGCGCGCATGCCCTTGCCCCGCTGCCCAATTGGGTCCTCGGGGTCCGAAACACCGACAACGCCCTCTTTCCATCCACCATTTCGGAAAGCTGGATGGAAAACGCCCGTTGTCGGTGCTTTGAGCCCCAAAAACCACCGACAACGGCGCTTTCGCATCCACTTTTCTCACGAAATCGCCGATAACGGCCTCGTTTCATCCAGAATCACCTGGGAGGTGGATGAAAAGAGCCCGTTATCGGTGCAGAGCGACAATACCCCCCATCTGCCGGCGTTCGGAGGTGGATGAAAAGGGGCCATTGTCGGTGCAGAACGACGACATCCCCATCTGCCGGCGCTTGGGGGTGGATGGAAAAGCGCCGCTGTCGGCGCCGTTGTCGGCAGCGTCCTCGACGACCGGCTGGCAGAGCAGCGGAAGCTGGCGAAGGCAGTTTCGCCTATAATGGCCGAAACGACTTGAATCCTCCTGCGGCAGGCGGCTCCGAAAGGCGGTGACGGCATGACGCTGGCTCGCTACACGCTCATGAACAAGAACACGCCGGTGCTCTCGTTCGAGTACGACCTCGGCAGCCACAAAGCCACGCGCGCAGGCGTTTCCGGCATGCTTTTCTCGTGATTATGCTCTTGCCGCTATGCTTCTCTGAGGGGCAGCTCCTTCGCGATTCTGACGTATCTCCTGAACATGCGTCCGTCTTGCTCGATTTTGTCCTTGAGCTCGAAAATGCCGACGAAGCGATAGCCAGCTTCTTTGGTTATAGGATCAATCGCCCGTGCGAATGTGATGCGCTGGAACGACTCCTCAGCAGGGAGGTCGTTCATGACTTCTGGGGAGTCGTTGCCTTCTGAGTCGATGAGGTTAACCCATCCCCTCGCCACGCTTCTTCCGTTTATGGCGAGCTTCGGAAACCAGACCCTGAAATCATTGCCGTTTAGCGCGTCGTCTGCTCCGCGGGGCTTGAAGAAGCAACGCTGCATTTGGCGATAGTTCGTTTTGAGGACGCTGTTGCATGCATCCACGATGGTTCGGAATGCGATGTCGTCATCGGCTCTTATGCTGCGTTTGCCCTTCAAGTAGTCACGCGGATCGGGATTCGTCTCCCAGGGTTCAAGATCCCCAGACTCTTTTAGTCGGCTGAACTCTTCTCTCAGGGTGCGGACGCATTCGTCTATCTGCCGTTCGACGGCTTCGTATCCGTCGCTTATGTTCACGTAAAGCGGTTTGTACTTGCTGGAGTCGTCTATTCGTCTCAGGATGTCGATGAGGGTGAGCTCGCGGACTTTGTCGTGCTCCACTGTTCTTTCGTGGAACCTCTCCTGGCACTCAACGCCCATGTTTATTTGAGGAAAGAAAAGATCGATGAAGTATCCGCGGTTCTTCCTCTCTTCGCTCGCTTCGCTGTCTCTGAAGTACTGTTGCGACACGGGCTTCAATTCAGGGCAGGCGAGCCTGTTCCACACGGCGTTAACTACATAATTCTCATAATCCTTGCGCTTGGTGCGCGAGAGCGTCTTTGCCAAATAGGCTAGCTTGTCCATGCGCCTCCCCTCCTTTTTGGCACCTTGTCCAAGGGTACACCCTCGGGCAGGCGCTTCCCGCCCTCCTTTCCCAGCGGGCCGCTTTTTCCCTGCACGGCGTAACGTTTTTGGGGAGGTATAGCGACTCCGGCGACGAGGGCAGCCGCCAGGCTGGCCGACAAGCCGGAGCGAGGCGAAGGGGGCTCCCCTAATCTCTTATCGACCAAGAATCGAGAAAGAGAGGAGCCCTCCATGGACAATCCTACCGCATGCGCGGCCGCTTCGGCGGCCCTGGCCGACGTATTCAC
>NZ_JAAKEE010000026.1:0-36805 GCF_011038995.1 Adlercreutzia sp. ZJ242 | reverse complement strand
GAACATGAGAGAGCTTACATCGCCAAAGAACTAGACGTAACTCAAGTTGAAAACGGGTGCGGCTGCATGCGAAATCGGCAATGCGGCTGCACCCGAAACAAACGTGGCTAATCGTTGCAAATAATCACCGATTCGATTCGTCTGCGTCTGCACTCATATATCCCCCTAGCTTGTCAGTTTTCGCTCAGGGCGGCTCTAAAGCGCCATGCCGCGCCTGTTGATTGCGGATCGGGTAAACAAGCTCTTATCGCTATATTAAACTGCTGGTGGGAGTCTGAATAGTAAACAAATAGTCGCAGAGTGTCGGCTTAAAAGACACTGGGGGAAGATCAATCTAGAAGAGCGTCGTTCCCGCTGCTTTGTCGGTCGCGCGCCGCGTTCGACGCGCGTTTGACGTAGAGTTTGCCCGTCGCTATGCTTGACCTGTCTATCGTCGAGCCAAGGAGGCAGCTATGGAAAAGGAACTGTTCGATTTTGTGGCCACGCGCGCTGACATCCTCGCGGAGGCCGGTTCGAGCACGCAGGTCACCAAGGACGCGGCGAGCGCTTGGAAGACCGCTGTCGCGGCTGACGGCAGCGACGTGGCCGTTGAGGCGGCTACGACTGAGCTGCTCGACATCTTGGAGGGGCGCCCCACCACCATCGACGGCGTGATCGCCTTTTTACAGGGACCGGCCGCCGAGATGTTCGGGGCAGAGGTCGCCGAGGCCAAGCTGGCCGAGCAGCTGAAGCGCAAGGAAGAGGGCGCGAAGTACTGCAACTGCGACGCCTGCGCCGCCGCCTCCGAGCTCCTCGCCAAGTTCGGCCGCATCGACCTGTAGCTCCCGACCTGCGCCTGCGAAAAAGCGCTCAGCGCTTCGCGATTGCTTTTGATGCCATAAGGCTTGGTCGCTCCCGTACGCTATGACGCGGACACACGCGCTTGAGTTCGCATCTCCCAAAAGCGCGTGTCCTCGTGTCATCCTGAGCGGAGCGCCCGTAGGGCGCGGAGTCGAAGGATCTGGTCGCAGGTAAGTTGCGCACGCGAGCGCATCATGCTCGGAACCAGATCCTTCGACTCGCTTCGCTCGCCCAGGATGACACGAGGCGCCTTGTGCTCGTGAACTCAGGCACTTCGCTCAGCGACGCGGGGCCCGAGGTGCTTCGTCCGTCGGTCGCCGACAACGTTACCGACAACGGCGCTTTTCCATCCACCTCTCAAGCGATCCCTGAGGCGAATCACCGACAACGACAGATTTCCATCCACCTCCCAAGCGATCTTGGATGCAAAAGGGTCGTTATCGGCGGTTTCTCGGGAAAAGTGGATGCGAAAGCGCCGTTGTCGGTGGTTTTAGGGGCTCGGATCGCCGATAACGGGCGTTTTCCATCCAGCTTTCCAGAATCATGGATGGAAAGGGGGCGTTGTCGGTCGTTCGGGCAAAAGCGCCTGCAATCGCCCTGTGCCAGCATCCGCGGCGTCTCGGAGGGCTGAAGCGCTCCGCTCAGGATGACAGGGGAGGAGAGGACTTCGCGCGTTCCCAGACGACAGAAAAGGATGCGTGCATGAGGACGGCGAAACAGAAGGAGGACCATGAAGCCGACCAAGATACTGTTTGTCTGCCACGGCAACATCTGCCGCTCGCCGATGGCCGAGTTCGTGATGCGTGACCTGCTCGAGAGGCGAGGGCTCGCCGACGTGGTGAAGGTGGCCTCCGCCGCCACGAGCTCCGAGGAGCTGGGGAACCCCGTGCACCACGGCACGCGCCGCAAGCTCGCGAGCGTGGGCATCTCGTGCGCCGGCAAGACGGCGCGGCGGATCACCCCGCGCGACTACGCCAACTTCGACCTGCTCATCGGCATGGACGAGGCGAACGTGCGCAACATGCGCCGCCTTTTCGCCGACGACCCCGAGGGCAAGGTGCACCTTCTGCTCTCATTCGCCGGAGAAGACCGGCCTATCGCCGACCCCTGGTACACCGGGGACTTCGACGCCACCTACCGCGACGTCCTCGCCGGCTGCACCGGGCTGCTGAAGTATTTGGAAGCGAAAGCGTAGGATTTTTCCTCATTACATCTCTGACTTGGGCTTTGCAACTGCTGGCTGCGCGGTTTTCGCCTAAAAAGCACGCTGCGGTTGGTGGCGGGCAACCATAGCGTCGCTTAACTTTACAGTGGCATTTGCGACGGCATTTGCGATAATCAAAGCTACAGCAAAGAGAAAGGCAATACCGTGAACTTCAGAGACAACCTCGTGCACCTGCGCGCGGTGAACAACATGACCCAGGAGCAGCTCGCCATGCGCTTGGGGGTGAGTCGTCAATCCGTCGCGAAATGGGAGGCGGGCAAGTCCTATCCCGAAATGGACAAGATGCTGGCGCTCTGCCAGGTGTTCAGCTGCACGCTCGACGAGCTCGTGCAGGGAGACCTCACGGCGCGGGAAGCGGACAGCTCCCTCGCCGTGAGCGGATCGGCGCAGCCGGAGGACGTCTTCGGCTACGACGAGCAGGCGCGCTCCCTCGCCAGCAAGGTATCCAACGGCGTCATGGCCATCATCCTCGGAGTGGCCCTCTGCACGTTGTTCGGCGCGATAGGGGAGGCGGGCGAGGGGATGGCGCAGCATGTCATCTCGTCGAACGTCTTCGTCTCGCTGAGCGTCCTGCTGCTCTTCGCAGGGATCGCGGCAGGGCTTGCGCTCATCATCCCGGCCGCAATGAGCTATTCGGCTTTCGTGAAGGCCCATCCGTACATCAGCGACTTCTACCGCCCCGAGGACAAGGCCCAGGCGCGGTCGATGTTCTCGCGCGAGCTGATCGGCGGCATATGCTGCATCTTCCTCGGAGTCTGCGTCATGGTGTTCCTCTCCGACACGGGCTACGAGGACATCTTGGGCACGCCCGCCATGCTCTTCCTCATCGCCATCGGCGTGCGCTTCATCGTCCACGGCGGAATGATGCTCGGGCGCACCAACCTGCACGACTACAACAAGAGCGCCGGGGAGTACCTGACGCCGGAGGAGATAGCCTCATCGGATCTGCCCCATGAGCAGAAGCAGCAGATGATATCGGCTCATAAATCCGACAAGCGCGTCGGCGCGATCTGCGGCGCCGTCATGATGCTCGCCACCATCGTGGGGCTCGTGCTCCTGTTCACGACACCGCTCCAAGCCTACTTCTGGCTCGCATGGGTCGTGGGCGGGTTGCTCTGCGGCGTCATCGCCGTGCTGATGAAGGGGTTCGACGTCACCATCGGCTAGCGGCTTCCAGCGGAAGGGGAGCGCATTACCTGTCGTGTCGCGCAATTCCCTTCATGTGCTTGGAGGTCCCTTGGCTGCACGCGCAGGGCGGATCTTGGACATGACGTCACGCAGCAGCCGCAGCCCGTGCACAGATGCGGACGCGCAACCGTTATGCGCTTCGAGCCTTGATCCGATACTTCCAATATGTGCTTGGTCGGGCACGCTCGAACGCACAGCCCGCAGCCGATGCAGCTGGGCTCATCGACGCAAACGACTCCCCCTGATCCGATTGAGAAGCGCGGCGGTCCGTACATCTGCGTCCTCCTGCGAAACGTGTCCATGGCAATCACAACGGCCCGAAGGAAAAAGGACCTTCGGGCCGTTGCTGGCAAGTACGGCATGGCAAGGGGTTACGCCTCACGTGTAAGGAAGAGGCCCCTGCCTGCCTTGAGCTGCGCTGCTCCGCCTTCTCGACCAGCGCAGCGCAGCTCCGTCGGCATCGCTACATCTTCTTGACGTCCCAGAAGCCGAGCTCGTCATAGGCGCGGACGAACTGGTTGTCGGGGTTCTCGAAGTCCCCGGCGCGCGCATAGGTGTCGCTGCGATCTTCGGCGTCGATGCAGGGGTACACGCGGCACAGAAGCCCTCGGGTCCACCAGTTGCCGGTCATGGGGTCGAGGCCGTCCTCGGCGTCGGGCGTGAGCACGTTGGCGTTGGACTCGAACACGCCTTGGCTCCACGGCTCCTCGGCGGGAAGCTCGGGGAACCACCAGCTTGCCTGGGCGAGGACCACACCCGGCTTGATGCCCTGGTCTACCTGGGCCTTCATGCGGATACGGCCGCGCGCGGTCTCAACCCAAACCCACTCGCCTTGGCGAATGCCGCGAGCACGCGCGTCCTCGATGTGGATGTGCAGCGGAGGCCACGGCTGGACGGAGCGGGTGCCCTGGCCGGGAACGCGGTTCTCGGAGTGGTACAGCGTGGAGTTGCGACCGCCGGTGGTCAGGCGCAGGTCGTACTTCTGAGCCAGCTCGGGGGTACGCTCCGGGCTCTCATAGGGGTGCACGTAGTCCGGAATCGGGTCGTAGCCCAGATCCTGCATGACGGTCGGGAACACCTCGGCTAGGCGAGACGGCGTAGCGAAGCCGCGCGTCTGGCCGTTCCACAGCTTCTCGGCGTACTTGTAGAAGTGCGTCGGGCCGGGGAAGTAGGTGCCGGTCTGGCAGGCGGTATCCCAGTCGAGACCAGGGGTGCGCTCGATGCGGAACTTGCAGGCGTCCTCGTAGGTCTCCCAGGGCCAGTACTCCTCCTGGCCGAGGCGGCAGCCCAGGCCCTTGAACACGTACCAGTCCTCATGACGATCGCCAACCGGGGTGGAGGCGCGATCGCCGTAGAGGGAGAAGTCGTTGGCGTCCTCGCCAGGGCCTGAGAAGGGGCGCTCCAGCGGATCGCAAGCAGGCAGGATGTAGTCTGCCAGAGCGGCGGTCGGCGTCTTCCAGTACTCCATGACCACCAGAAGCTTGAGCTTCTTCAAGCACTCGTACACGCGCTTGGTGTTCGGAGCCCAGGCCAGCGGGTTGGAGCCCCAGGCGATCATAGCGGTAACAGGATACGGATCGCCTTCCTCGATGGCCTTCCAGCATGCCTGGGTGTTGCCGAGCAGCTGATGGACCTGAGGGCGCGGGATGCCGTACATCTTCTCGTAGCACTTGCCGATTGCTTCGAAGCCAGGCCAGCCCATGATGCGGTAGTTGTTGCCGAGCAGCTTCTCGCGTCTCTCGGGCGTAACCAGGTGGGCAAGCTCAAGCTCGCAGTCGCGAACTGGGAAGGTCTTGATGCCAGACTCGTCAGGAAGCGGGCCGGGCTCGCCGACGTACTCACCGCCGGGGTTGTCGATGTTGCCGGTAATGATGCGCAGGATGGTCTTGGCTACGCAGCAGTTGGTGGCGTTGTCGCCGGCCTGGTCGCCGCCGCCAAGACCCCAGCTGATGTAAGCCGGGCCGTTGGTCGCATAGGTGCGAGCGGAGTCGAGGATCTTCTCGACGCGCACGCCGATCATGGGCGCAACTTTCTCGGCAGGGTAGTGAGAGGCGCGCTCCGCAATTGCGTCGAACGCGGTATAGCACTCGACGACGGAGCCGTCGGCCATGGTAACCTCAAAGGTGCCGCGAAGCACGCGCTCGACATCGGCGTCAGCGTCCTTCCAGTAGCAGACGTCGGAGTTCCACACCTCGGGCTTGCCGGTCTTGGCGTTCCAGGCCACGAAGTTCTCATGGCTGCCGCCTTTGAAGATCTCGTCCTCGTGCAGCATGTAGTTGTCGGACTTGCGCACCAAGAAGATGCCGTTGGTCCAGTTGAGCAGGAAGTCCTCGTCGTAGAGCTCTTCTTTGATGATGGTGTCGATCCAGGAGAGGGCAAGCGCCGCGTCGGTGCCGGGGTAGAGGTTAACCCAGGTGTCCGCCTGGAGGGACTGGGTGGTGCAAACCGGGTCGATCTGGATGAGCCGGGGTTGATCTGCGGCTGGGCGATACGGGCTCAGGGCCTTGCTCATGCCGCGCCGCAGCGGACCTTGCGGGCCGTAGGATTCAGAGGAGCGCTTGCCCCAGGTGACGAAGGTCTTGGTATGCTGCGGGCTTACCGGGTACGGGCCCTCGACCGGCCAGCCGACCATAGCCATGTTCACCGTGTAGTTCCAGCACCAGCAAACCTGGCCCGGATCGATGAGGTTGCCCGGATTGCCGAAGAGGTTCGAGAAGCGAGATCGTGCCCACAGGTGGTCGGAGCGGTAGGTGCCCTCGGAGACCACCATCGTCTCGGGGCCGTACTCATCCCTGAGCTCGCCGAGTTTCGCGGCGATCTCGTCGAGCGCCTGCTCGTAGGGGATCTCCTCCCACTTGTCCTCGCCCTTCTTGCCGACGCGCTTGAGGGCGTGGTTGATGCGCTTGGGATGGTAGTGCATCTTGATGGCGTTGATGCCCTTCTCGCCCATGCGGTCGCACAGGACGACGCCGTTGCGATGGTTGCCCCTGATCTCGACGATCTTATCGGTCGCCAGGTCAACGCCAACGCACAGGCTGCAGTTCAGATGGCAGAAGTGGCAGGTAGCGTAGCGCCAGCGGACGTTGTTCTCGTCAACATAGCCGTTTGGCATGTCATAGGGCAGTTCGACTTCTTTAGTCATGGTTCCCCCTAATGAAAGGCGTTTGAAGGTTTGCGAGCCTCGCTGTATCCATTATTATGGTGAGCGCGCATATCTCATGCCAACTGACGACAAGACGCGTGCGTCACAGAATGTGACAGCCTCTCTTCCGTGTCACGCTGTTGGATAAATGGGCTTACAGAAGGGGAGCGCGGCCCTATAATGAAGGGATTGAGCAGTTCGGGAGAGGCTACCCATGACCGGCGACAACGCGAAGATGACCTGGCAAGAGAAAGCGCTGCGCGAGCGGATTACCGATGCTACGGAAGAGCTTCTCGCTGACCGCGACTTTGCGAGCCTTCAGGTTAAGGAGATCTGCGAGCGAGCGGAAATATCCAGGCAAACCTTCTACCGCTACTATCGGGACAAATACGAGATCATCCAATGGCACTTTCTCTGCATCTGCGAGTCGACTCTGTTCGAGATGGGCAGGTCCCTCGGTTGGGACGAGGCGGAGGTTGCCGCCATCAAGGCAATCTACGCTCGCAGAACCTTGTACATGAAAGCCTACCAGGACAGCAAGAACTATCAATCTATCAGCGCGTTCGGGCACAGGATGGTCCGCCAGTCCTTGATTGAGACCATCGTCGAGCACAGAAAGCTCCCCCTTACGGAAGAGCTTGAGTTCCAAGTCAATTACTTCGCGAACGCCACGCTCATCACCTTCACCAACTGGGGCAGGAAGGGCATGAGGATACATCCCGAGAAGTTCGCCCGCCTCTTGACGTGCTGCGCGCCCCGCGAGCTCTACGAGCTGCTGAAGGACCCGATGCCTGCTACGTCTTCGGCAGGTTGCCGTAGACGCCTTGACGATGGCCTACCCGGACGACTTCAATGATGAGCTCGTCCTCTTCGATGCGCGCAAGCACGCGGTAGCTGCCCACGCGATAGCGCCAGCCCTGAACGGAGCCCTGGATGGCCTTCGAGTTCGGGATGGCCTTTGGGTTGGCGCAGCCTTCCAGGTTATCTTGCGCCCACTCATCGCAACACTAGGGGGTGCGGTTACTTTGAGAAGCTACCGTTTATTTAATCTGGCATATATAAGAATTGGAAGCTGTCTTTAGGCGCACAAAGACCTTTTTCAAGCATATCTGCCAGTGCTTTCATTTTTGCGGCCTGCTGTTCCTTTGTCCAAGGAAAGATACCCGGGTCAAGCAGAAAAGTGAAGACAGACAAGATGATTTCAGCATATTCCTGCGGATATTCGCAAGTAAAAGTACCTTCTTCAATGCCCTGCTCAATAATCTGCGATACTACTTGAGAAAGCGCAGACAGAATCTGCGCCAGTGATTTTTGATGAATAGCCGCGTTTTGCGGCATATGCAAATACTCGTCCAAAGAAGGGTCAACATAAGAGTTGCGATAACTGTGCAGCAAGAGTGCAAGTTTGTGCGTAGCAATACCGTCGCTTTGCTCGACCAGTTCGTTGCATGCCTTGATTATATCTGCATACTCCTGTGAAACTAAAGCGTCCAATACTTCTTCTTTTGAACGAAAGTAATAGTACAGGCCGCCTTTTGCGATGCCGGCTTTTTTGGCAATATCACTGACAGAGGCCGTTCCTGCTTTTCCCTCTTTGAAAAGTTCCCGAAGTGCATTTAGGATAAGTTCCTTTTTATCCATGTTCATCACCGCCTATTAAAAACAGCATAGCATGAGGATTCGATATTGACCAGCGTTCAAATTCGATATTGACCAGCGTTCAAATTCGATATTGACCAGTGTTCAAATGACTGTTAGACTTAAGTTGACCGTTGGTCAAAAATATTGGAGAATACATTATGAGTGAAACAGCACTTTCCCATTATGGACAATGGGGCGCGGTAGTAATATGGATTATTATTTATGGCGTTTTTCTGCTTTTCTTACCCTTTTATAAGAAAAGCCAACGCAAACCCACCACGGCATATTTGGCATTCGTAATTGCCTATGCTTTTGAAATGTTCGGCATCCCAATGAGCATGTACTTTGTGGCGTGGGCTTTTGGAAGAAATCTGCCGGACGGTATTCTATGGGGGCATACGCTCAACCAGTATATTGGCAACTGGGGAATGTATGTTTGCATCGTCCTTAGTATTATAGGCGGCCTTTTAGTTATCTTTGGCTGGAGGGCGATTCATAAGAACTATTGGAGGTATGAAAGCGGGGAGGGAAAACTGGTAGATGCAGGTATTTACAAGTACATGCGTCATCCTCAGTACACAGGGTTTCTTTTGATTACATTAGGCATGATATTTGAGTGGGCTACCATTCCGCTTTTAATCATGTGGCCAATATTGTTTACTGTGTACTATCGCCTTGCGCGAAAAGAAGAACAGGATATGATCCGAGAGTTCGGGGAACAGTATGTTGCCTATAAAAAGCGTACTGGAATGTTCCTGCCTAAGTCGCCCCCATTGTGAGGACATCTTCTCGCAGCACTTGCTGATTGCTTTGAAGTTCG
Source organism: Adlercreutzia sp. ZJ242 (assembly GCF_011038995.1). Classification (NCBI taxonomy): domain Bacteria; kingdom Bacillati; phylum Actinomycetota; class Coriobacteriia; order Eggerthellales; family Eggerthellaceae; genus Adlercreutzia; species Adlercreutzia sp. ZJ242. The sequence continues at coordinate 27,949 of NZ_JAAKEE010000026.1, read as the reverse complement.
GCCAACCCATGATGCGGTAGTTGTTGCCGAGCAGCTTCTCATCCCAAGCCCCGCATGTTGCCGTTGCAACGTCTTTCGGCCTGAGATCAACTATCCTTGTTTGCAGATAGAAAAGAGCGCAGCCTTCGCAAGGCTGCGCGGCGGACGAGGAGGCTTCGTGAGGCGCGTTGCGATCTACGGAAAAGGGGGCATCGGCAAGTCGACCACCACCTGCAACGTGGCGGCGGCCTTGGCCGCACGCGGCCTCACGGTCCTGCAGATAGGATGCGACCCCAAGTCGGACTCGACGCGCCTGCTCATGGGCGGGCAGCGCATCCCGACCGTCCTGGACAGAATGCGCGACGGCGGCGCTGTGGCCTTGGAGGACATCGTGTTCCGATCGGCGTCAGGCGTCTACTGCGTCGAGTCGGGCGGGCCGCTGCCGGGGGTTGGCTGTGCGGGTCGCGGCGTCATCACGGCGTTTCAGCAGCTCGATGCCTTGCACGCCTTCGACGTCGTGCGCCCTGACGTCGTGCTGTACGACGTCTTGGGCGATGTGGTGTGCGGGGGCTTCGCCATGCCCCTGCGGAGCGCGTACGCCCGGCATGTCCTCGTCGTCTCCTCAGGCGAGATGATGTCGCTGTATGCGGCAAGCAACATCTTGGCGGCGCTGCGCCACTTCGAGGGCCGTGGCTACGCCGAGTTCGCCGGGCTCGTCGCCAACTGCCGAAACGTCAGGAACGAGGACGAGGCCCTGACGCGTTTCTGCGAAGAGGAGCAGGTGAGCCTGGTGGCGCGCATTCCTCGGAGCGATGAGGTCCAAGAGTCGGATGAGGCGGGCGCACTGTGCTTCGAGCGCTTCCGCGACAGCGCCGCCGCCCGCGCATACGGGGACCTGGCCGGCTTCATAGCAGCGCTTCCCGAGGCCGTGCCGCATGACTGACCTTCGCTACCGCACGCGCCTGCCGCAGCGCCATCGCGACCGCCTGCGCGTACCCGAGAGCCACACCCTGTTCGTGTGCCCGCCTGCGTGCGGGCGTCGCCATGCGCTGCGCGTCCTGGAGAACGGCGCGTCGGATGACTACTCGTTCTGCTTCCTCAGCCCCTCTGACATCGCCCTCGGTGACTACGAGCGGCGCTTGCCCCTGGTGGTGGCTGACCTTGCCGCGCGCCTTCCTGAGCGCCCGCGCGTCGTGACGCTCGTGTTCAACTGCGTCGACGATTTTCTGGGCACAGACGAACAAGCGCTCGTGCAGGCGCTTGAGAAGGCCGTGCCGGGCGTCCGCATCGCCGTCACGCGGGTCAACCCGGTGTCAGAAGGAGGGCGGGAGAAGTCATCCGGCATGCAGGGAGGCATATACGACCTGCTCGAGCCGCAAGAGCGCCATGATGACGCCATCATGGTGGTGGGGCGGTTCGACGGCCTTCCGGCAACGTCCGAGTTCGTCGCGGTTATGCGCGCGTGGGGCGTGAGCGAGGTGCGCAACGTCGCCACCTGCCGCACCTTCGACGAATACCGGCGCCTTGCATCGAGCGCGCTTGCGCTCTCGGTCTCCTGGATCGGAAGGCGCCAGTGCCTCCAGCTCGAGCAGAGGCTGCGCCTGCCGACGTTGCACTGGCAGACGACCTATGACGTCGGCCGCATGGCCGCCAACTACGCCGCGCTCGCCCAGGCGCTGCATGCGCGCGGCGTGGTCGGCGAAGCTGCCTGCACGTGCCCCGAGGCGTCGTCACATGACCTCAGGCACGCACGCGAGCGTGCCGAACGCGCGCTCGAGCAGGCGCGCAAGGCGGTAGGGGAACGACCCGTCGCCGTTGACTCCCTCGCGACGCACGAGCCGCATGCGCTGGCGCAGTCGCTTGCTGACGCGGGGTTTCACGTCATCGCGGTCGTGGCCCCGCGCACCAAGGCGTCCCAGCGTGAAGGAGCGCGTGAGCTTGCGCGGACGCATCCTGAGATCATGCAGCTGGACAGCGCTTTTGAGCTGAACGCGGGCGCCCTGGGCGGCGCGGAGGGGCTTCTGGCCGTCGGCGCCGACGCTGCGGCGTGCTTCGGAGCGCATGCCGCGGTGGACATGTTCCATGACGAGGGATGCTTCGGCTTCGACGGCGTGGCGCGCTTCTACGAAGCGCTGGCGCGCGCGGCGCGGCATGGGCGCTCATCGGTCAGGGGCGACGCGGAAGGCCTGGCGTGAGCCATGCAGCTGTCGCGCTTCCTCCCGCCCTTCGCCTCTGACTACTCCGGCGCCGCGAGCGTCCTTTCCGGCTGCGACGCACAGCTGGTCTTCGTCGACCCGGGATGCTGCTCGTACAGCTTCCTCGAGGCCGAGGGCGTGCGCCTCGACGATGCGGAGCGTCCGGTGCTTTCCGCGCAGCTGCGCACCGTCGACACCGTGCTGGGCGTTGACGAGGCGCTGGCATGCCAGGTCGGCGCCATGCTGAGACGCTCGCGCCCCCGCTTGGCCGCGCTGTTGGGAACCCCCGTTCCCTCGCTGGTGGGCATGGATCTTCCCGGGTTGGCGCGCCAGGTTGCAAGCAAAACCGGTGTTCCGGTCGTCGGCATCGAGACTGACGGGTTCGCCAGCTATGACGTCGGCATCAAGCGGGCGTACGAAGCCGCCCTGCGCCTCGAGCCCGCCGCGCCGCCGCAGCATGATCGAGGCGGCTGCCACGCGAGCGCGGAGGCAGGCGGGCAGGCGGGCGTGGACGACCGTCCTGCACGTGAGGCCTCAAAGCCGCGCGCCGCCCTCGTGGGGTTCAACCCGTTCGACTTCGGAAGCTGCGAGGCCGTACGCGCCGCGATGCGCTTCGTCGAGGACGGCGGGTGGACGCCGGCGCTGCCCTTCGGCGCCGAGCATGCGAAAACCGACGGCCTTGCCAGCTGCAAGGTCGCGCTCATCGGCTCGGAATCGGGCCTCGAGCTCGCCCGCGAGCTTGAGGCGCGCTTCGGCATCCCCTCCCTGTGCTGGTCGCCGGCATGCTTCGGCCATGGCATGGATGAGCTGGCGGCGATCGCCGCGAAGGGGGATTCCTGCGCGCTCCTCGCGGCAAACGCATGCGGCGGCTCAGGCGTGCGCGTGCTGGTGGTGGCCGAGCAGATCTCCGCCCATGCGCTGTCGCATGAGGTTGCACGGCGAGCATGCGGCGCCTCAGCTGCGGCGGCTTCGTTCTTCACCGACCAGCGCGCCACGCAGCGGCTGGGCACAATCGAGCTCGACTCCGAGGAGCGCCTGGCGGCGCTCTTGGCGCAGGGCGCCTACGACGTCCTGGTGGCTGACCCGCTGCTCTTCAGGCTCCCCGAGGCGCGTGGCATGGTGACGGTCCCTTGGCCTCATCGGGCGGTCTCCGGGAAGCTGTTCGATCAGCACGGCGACATGGGCAGGTGGGAGGACGTGGTCGCGCGAGCGATCGAGGCGTGCGCGCGCGTGGCCTGACCCGCCGCTGCCAGAGTCGCTGCCTGAAACGCTGCCGCAAGCGCCGCCGGAGTCGCTGCCGCAAGCCCGCTTCGCCGCGTCGCCCTCGGCGCTCAACGGCCCAGCGCGCTCTGCCCCTCATTCGCCGAGCAGCGTGAACTCGTTGCGCTCGCAGGCGATGAGCCCTTCCCTCCGCATCTTGCCGAGCTCGCGGGAGAGGGCGGTCCGCTCGACGAAGAGGTAGTCGGCGAGCTGCTGACGGTCGAAGTCGATGGTGAAGGAGCGGGATCCCGCCTTCTCGGCCTGCTCAGCCAGAAACGACGTGATCTTGCCGCGCACCGAGCGCTCTGACAGCACGCAGATCCTCCGTGCCATCTGCTCGTTCATCTGCATGATGGCCTTGGTCGCGTTCTCTTGCACGATGTCGGCGTAATGGCGGCATCGCTCGCAGCCGGTCACCCTCACGTCCATGCTGAAGCTCACTACCACGCAATCCCGCGTGGCCACCACGTCGAGCGGAGCTATAGCAACGCCGCTTGTCAGCGCATCTCCGGCGATGATGGATCCCGGGGCGTACTCGCTGATGATCGAGCGATTCCCCTCGCGGTCAACCCATACGTTCGCAGCGCATCCCCGCGCAAGCACGCCCGCCGTGCGCCGATTGTCGCCGCTGTGGAATATGGTCTCGTCCTTCGCGTAGCAGCGCTGCTGAGCCTTGAGGCAGATGAGGACCTGCTTGAGCTTCTCGGCGGGAATTCCCTCGAAGAGCGGAAGGCGCGCAAGCGCCTCGTGGTCGATCGTGGTCGGATGATGCTGCATTGCGTGCTGCTCCTTCGGCGGAACCCAACGGTTCGTCTCGCGAGATACGTTCATGTTGCCATGGCAACTTATTATTCTTGAATAACTATTATTCTAATATATGCATTGATTAAGGACAACGTACGGAGGGGGAGAGCTGCCGTGAGGTTCGATGTCGAGAAAGCGCTTACGCGCCCCGAGGCCGTCTGCGCGCTGACGAGCCGCTGGAAGGTGCCCGCTGAGACGGAGCTGATAGGGCTCGAAGAAGCTTTCGGGCGCGTTGCTGCCCGGGAGTACCGCGCGCAGTGGAATGCGCCCGTGCATCGCGTGTCGGCTTTTGACGGGATAGCCGTCAGGTCGGCGGACTTCGCGGGCGGCATGCCTGATGCGTCATCGTGGAAGCTGGGCGCTGACTTCGCGCGCGCCGACACGGGAGATGACTTCCCCGACGAGTTCGACGCGGTGATCGCCATCGAGAAGGTGGGGACCTTGCCGGACGGGACCCTCTCGCTCGCCGACGTCAAGGGAGTCGAGCCGGGTGATGGAGTTCGCGCCGCAGGGTCCCAGCTTGCGGAAGGCGAGCTCCTCTGCGCTGAGGGAACCGTGCTGCGCCCCGAGGACGTAGCGCTGCTCGCCGCCGGCGGCTTTGACGCGGTGGAGGTGAGGCGCAAGCTGCGCATCGGCTACCTTCCCACGGGAAGCGAGCTCGTGGCAGTGGGCACGCGACCCGCCCGCGGCAAGACCATTCAAAGCAACGGTCTCATGATCAGGGGGTTTGTGCAACGATGGGGCGCCTGCTTCGTCGAGCACCCCATCGTCGCCGACGACGAGGCGCTCCTCGGCGCAGCGATCGACGAGCTTGTGGCGGACTGCGACATCGTCCTGGTGAACGGCGGCTCCTCGCGCGGCTCCGAGGACTTCTGCGCCCAGCTTCTGCAGGAGCGCGCCTCGTACTTCTCACACGGCATCAAGGCGGTTCCCGGACGCCCCGTGGGCCTTGCCGTCATCGACGGAAAGCCGGCGCTCAACGTTCCCGGCCCCATGATGGCCGCATGGCTGGCCTGTGACTGGCTCCTCCAGGCGCTCATATGCTTCTACCAGGGCCAGGAGATGCCTCAGCGCATGACGCGCGACGCCGTGCTCGACGTCCCGCTCGCGGCGCGCCCGCAGCTCGAGCATCTGGTTCGCCTGGTTGCCGAGGAGCGTGACGGCAGGCTGCATGTCAGCGTGCCCTCCCGCGCGACGTCGCTCGCCCAGAACGTGCAGGCAGTCAACGCCTGGTGCGCCCTGGCGCCGGGAAGCAGCCTTGCGGCGGGAAGCGAGCTTGCGGTGGAGATGCTGGGCACCTCGGCGCAGGGGAGGGCGAGCCGATGAGGATGCGCGATCGGCGTTTCTGGGTGAAGATGGGCCTCTTGGCGGCGGCGCTGGTCGTCGTCTACCTGTGCTCGTTCGTCATCGGCAGCGTCGACGCGTCTGTGCCGCTCGTGGTCGACGTCCTGCTCTCGCGCCTGACGGGGATCGAGCCGTATTGGTCTGCCGTGACCGACCAGATCATGCTCGGCGTCCGCTTTCCCCAGATCACGCTCTCGGTGTTGATCGGCGGCGCGCTGGCGGTGTCGGGAGCGTCATATCAGACGGTGTTCAAGAACCCCATGGTGTCCTCGGACATCTTGGGAGTGTCGGCAGGCGCGGGCTTCGGCGCGGCGCTCGCCATGCTCAACGGGTGCACCTGGTGGCAGATCCAGCTCGCCGCCTTCGTCGGCGGCTCGGTGGCCGTGCTGCTCGCCTACGTCATCGGCGCGGTGCTGGGCCGGCAGAACCTCACGGTGCTCGTGCTGGCGGGCGTGGTGACGTCCAGCTTCTTCCAAGCGCTCATCTCCATCGTGAAGACGGTGGCCGATACTGACAGCGTGCTTCCGTCGATCACGTTTTGGCTGATGGGGAGCTTGAACAAAGGGGACAACGCCGACCTTGTCCTCATGTTGCCCGCCGTCGTGCTGTCGCTTGCCCTGCTGTTCGCGTTTCGCAACAAGATCGACGTCCTGGCCGCGGGGGAGGACGAGGCGCGGTCCATGGGGGTCAACGTCAACGTGGTCAAGGGCATCGTCATCGTGGCCTCCACCCTCATGACGGCATGCGCGGTCTCCGTTGCGGGCATCATCGGCTGGATCGGCATGGTGGTTCCCCATATCGCCCGCACGATAACGGGCGCGTCGTTCTCCAAGCTGCTGGGAAGCTCGTTTCTCGCCGGCGGCATCTTCTTGCTGCTCATCGACGACATAGTGCGCTCCTCGTTCTCCGATTTGCCCTTGGGCGTGCTCACGGCGCTCATCGGCACGCCGATGTTCGTGTTCCTCCTCATCCGCACGCGGAAGGAGTGGGTGTGATGCTCGACGTCAGCAACTTGAGGTTCTCGTATCGTCGGGGCAGGGAAGTGCTGAAGGGCGTCAGCTTCAGCATCGACCGCGGCGAGATACTGTGCCTTCTGGGGTCGAACGGAACGGGGAAGACGACGCTTCTGCGCTGCCTGCTCGGGTTTGAGAAGCCGGATGGCGGGCGCATCCTCGTTGACGGCGAGGACGTGACGAGGATGCGCTTCGAGAGGCGCGCCCGTTACCTGGCCTACGTGCCGCAGTCGACGAGCATCGCGTTTCCCTACACGGCGCGCGAGGTGGTGCTCATGGGGCGCGTGGCGCATCTTGCAACTGGCGCCAGCCATACGGCGCGCGACATGCAGGTGGTTGACGAAGCCATGGAGCGCCTGCAGATAGCGCACTTGGCTGAGTGCCGCTACCAGGAGATGTCGGGAGGGGAGCGCCAGATGGTGCTCGTCGCGCGGGCGCTCGCCCAAGACGCGCGGCTGCTGGTCATGGACGAGCCCACCGCCAACCTCGACTACCACAACCAGGTCAAGATCCTCACGGCCCTCAAGTACCTGGCAGGGCAGGGCCTGGGCATCCTCATGACCTCGCACTACCCCGACCATGCCTTCTTGGCGTGCACGAAGGCGGCGCTGATGAAGAGCGGCGCTCTCGTCGACGTCGGCCCGCCCGACGACATTGTGACCAGCGAGTCGTTGACCAACCTGTACGACACGCCGGTTCACGTGGGCGGAACGTTCGTGGGAGGCCTCGTGGTCAAGACGTGCATCCCCCTGCTTGACGAGACGGTCTACGCCCGCGTGCAAGCTGATGCCGAAGGAAGCCAAGAGCTCGATGAGAGCTTGGGAAGAGCTTGAAAGACAGAAGAGAAAGGACTTCGAAGCTATGGCAAAACGAAACATGCGAAAGGTCGCCGGCACGGCGCTCTCGATGCTGCTGGCAGCAGCGCTTGCGTGCCTTGCGCTCGCCGGCTGCGCGTCAAGCGAGCCGGGGACGGCAGGCGAGAGCAGCAGCTCGGCCGCTGAGGCTCCGACGACGCGCATCGTCACCGACATGGCAAGCAGGACGGTTGAGATTCCCGCTGAAGTTGACAGCATCGCCACGTTCGGCTCGGTAGGGGTGCTGAACGCCTTCGTCGAGTGCATGGGCAAAGGCGATGCGATCGTGAACGAGATGCCGGCGAACTTCACGAAGAACGACAAGTGGGCCATGCAGTACAAGTTCGCACCGCAGATCAAGGAAGGGGAGGTGCTTGAGACGGCCGACGGCGTCGACATCGAGAAGACGCTCACCGTGAACCCCGACCTCTGCATCACCATGACCGAGGAGACGGCGCAGCAGCTGGAGGAAAACGGACTCGCCTGCATCGTCCTGAAATGGAACGACGTCGAGGACGTGAAGGAGGCCGTCACCTTGATGGGGGAGGCGCTCAACGTCCCCGATCGAGCACAGGACTACAACGACTACTTTGACACGATGGTCGGCAAGGCGGAGTCGCTGACCAGCGGGCTTGCCGAGGCTGATCGCATCAAGACGCTCTACGGAGACGTCACGTCGCTGACGAACCCCCACATCATCTCCGAGTGGTGGATCGACGCTGCGGGCGGGAACAGCGTGACGAAGGAGGCCCACGTCAAGAACTCGCTGGAGTACACCATGGAGGACCTGCTCAGCTGGCAGCCCGAGGTCATCTTCTCGTCGAACGTGAAGGTGGGCGACATTCTCGCTGACGCTAACCTGCAGAACATCCCCGCCATCCAAGACGAGCGCGTGTACGCCGTCCCGACGGTGGCGCATGTGTGGGGCAACCGCACGGTCGAGCAGCCGCTCACCGTCATGTGGGCGATGAACAAGCTGTACCCCGACTTGTACTCCGAAGCTGAGCTCGCCGAGGACATCACGTACTTCTACGAGCACTTCTTCGGCTACAAGATGTCCGAAGACGAGGTGAACGACATCATCAACTACGGCGCCTAGCGTCCAAGCCGACTTGAGGAAGCTCAGGGCAGACCGCGCTCGAGCAGGGCAGTCTGAGCATGCTTGGGCGAGTTAGGGTCGAGCAAGGCGAATCAGAGCAAGGTTGACCCGAACGAGGCGAGCCCTCTTCGACAGGCCCCCGGCATCGTGCCTCACTCCCTCCGAGGCGCGGCGTCGGGGGCCTCGTTTGACGCATGATCCGTCCGCCGCTATGCTTGACTTGATCTGACGTTTGATCGAGGAGGTAGATATGTCTTCCAGCGTGGAATACCTGGATTATGTGCTCGAGTTGCTGGCCGACGTTCCAGAGGTCTCGTATCGGAAGATGATGGGCGAGTACCTGCTCTACGCATCAGGCAAGATCTTCGGCGGCATCTACGATGATCGCTTTCTCGTCAAAGAAACGACGGCGTCGCGGGCGGTCCTCGCAGTGTCCGAAATGCCCTACGAAGGCGCTGCGGAGATGCTTCTGGTTGATGTGGAGGACAAGGCCGTCGTAGCCGATCTCGTGACGAAAATGCTGCCTGAGCTTCCCGAGTCGAGGAAGCGTCGCAGGTAGTGCTCCTTCCCAAACGGAATAAAACTTGGAAGGGCAGCTTCTTCCTCCATATGGTAATTACTTATTGCATTACTTTACATAACATATGTTATCAATAATTTATATCTTGGAAGGTAGGGATACCAGGGCTGCTTGTGGACTTGGGATCTCGCCTTGCTCGCTCTTGCCCTCGCAGGGGCGCCTGAGGTTAGCCCCAGATCGAGGAGGTTTCTGCAGGAGGCGTCTGCTGGCCAGGCATGTTGCCGAAGTCGAACATCGTCGAGAGATCGCCCGAGCTGACGGCCTCGATGATGCTCGGCATCATGATGACCAGGTAGATCGCGTTGAACACGAGCGCCACCGAGCTGACGGCCAAGGCTACGAGGGCCTGTCGCTGGATCGCGCGGGCTGTGGCGTCTATGGACTCCTCGGAGCTGATGACGCCGCGCACCTTCACGTACGCGATGATGGAGCACGCAAGTGCGATCGAGCTGACCAGCACGCCGCCGAGCAGCATGGAGACAGGGCCCGCGATGATGCCGAAGGTGACGAGCGACTGGGCTGACTTGAGCTGTGCCGTTCTTCCGAGCGTCGGCGGCTGCATCGGGTTTTCGCCTGCCTGGTTGTCCTCTTTGCGCTGGTTTTCGTCCACAGGTGTTCTCTTTTCTGAAAAGTAAGCTTCTGACCTGGTGTTTTATCTACGAGGCGCTGAGAGCCGTTCTAAGGCCCCGTTTTGCCTTCCCCTGACCTCTGAGTCGTGGAAATCTAGCGTCCGCTGCTCCCGAAACCGCCTTCTCCGCGCTCGCTTGCCGGAAGGCTCTCTGCGCCCTCGAGCGAGACGACGGGAACGGCGACGATCACGAGCTGCGCGATGCGATCTCCGGGCTCGATGCGAAACGCCTCGCGTGCGTCGAGGTTGACGAGGATGACCTTGACCTCGCCGCGATAGCCGCTGTCGATGAGCCCCGGCCCGTTGACGACCGAGATGCCGTGCTTCGCCGCAAGCCCGCTGCGCGGGATGACGAGCCCGGCGTAGCCCTCGGGAATGGCGAGCGCAAAGCCGCAGCTGATCGTCGCGCGCTCGAAGGGCTCAAGCACGGCGGCGTGCGTCGCGCGCAGGTCAAGCCCTGCGTCACCTTCATAGGAATAGGACGGACGTTCGATTTCAGCGTCAGTCATGAGAAAGGGCACTTTAAGCGGCATGGCGCACCTACGCATTCATTTCCTTGAGGGCTTGGGCGAACTCCTCGATGCTCTGGAAGTCCTTGTACACGCTGGCGAAGCGGATGTAGGCGACGTCGTCGAGGTTCGCGAGGCGCGCGAGGACCATGTCGCCGAGGTCCTTCGAGCGCGTCTCAGTGCGCGGCGAGGACCTCAAGTCGCCCTCGATGCCCGAGATGAGCCCGTCGATCTGCTCGGGTGAGATGGGGCGCTTCGCGCAGGCGATGAGCAGGCCGCGCATGAGCTTCTGGCGGTCGAACGCCTCAGATGAGCCGTCGGACTTGATGATGATGATGGGGTTCTCGCCGAGGCGCTCGTAGGTGGTGAAGCGATGCGCGCACGCAAGGCACTCGCGCCGACGGCGAATAGACGCTCCTTCTTCAGCTGACCGGGAGTCAACGACCTTCGACTCAGCGTATCCGCATGATGGGCAGTACATGGCGCTCCTTAAGCTCGTTTGCGCTCCATCATACCGCATGCGGTACAGACGGCGTCCATCTGCACGAAATAAGGATGCTGGCCGCTAGAGGACGAGCGCGGCGACGCTCATGAGGATGCCCGCCGCGAAGGAGACGATCACCTGGGTGCGCGTGAACCGGTTGAACGGAAGCCCGGCGAGCGAGCCTGCAGCTTGCGCGGGGTCTGAGGCCGCGGACGCCTCGTGCGGCATGGCCTCGCCGCCTTTTCCGGGAAAGCTGATGATATGCGCGCAGCGCACGGGCGTGCTCTCAGGGGCCAAACGAAGAGCGGATGTGCCTTCCACAGGGTAGTTCATCTCAAGATTCTTCATTTTTCTTCCCTCCAGGTCTTGCGTAGAACCTTTGTTCGTGGATATAATAGGTCGAACAAAAGTTCATGTCAATACCTTTTTAAAACATTTGTTCGCGAAGGAAGGAAAAGCCATGGCACAGAAGATCACGAAACGCCAACAGGCAGTGCTCAGCTGCATCGAGGATTGTATTCGGGAAAAGGGCTATGGCCCCACGGTCCGCGAGGTGTGCCAGACCCTGGGCCTCTCCTCCCCTTCCACCGTCCACGTGCACCTGAAGGCGCTCGAGGAGAAGGGCTACATCAAGCGCGACCCGCTGAAGTCGCGCTCCATCGCGCTCACCTATCCGCTCGAGGACGAGGCCACCAACATCATCACGCCGAGCTTCGGCAAGGTCGTCGACGTTCCCCTCGTGGGTGACGTGGCGGCCGGCACGCCCATACTCGCGCAGGAGAACATAACCGACACCATCACGCTGCCCACGGACATCGTGGGGGACGCGCCGTCGTTCCTCCTCTCGGTGCGGGGTGACTCCATGATCGAGATCGGCATCAACGACGGCGACTACGTCGTGGTGAAGGAGCAGCCCGTCGCCAACAACGGGGACATCGTCGTGGCCATCGTCGACGACGGCGCCACGGTCAAGCGCTTCTACAAGGAGAAGGACCACATCAGGCTGCAGCCTGAGAACTCCAGCATGGACCCCATCATCGTGAGCGACTGCTCCATCGCGGGCAAGGTCGTGGCGGTGTTCCGCAGGCTGTAAGGCGGGCAAGCGCACCTCGAAAGCGCACCCGCCTTACAGCTCATGGCCGCGCAGCCTTCGGCGCCTCAGCCCCCTCCCCTTCCCGCTTGACGCGGTAGGGGGCGAACGTGTCGGCGTAGCTCGGCGGGACGAGCATGGTGAGGCGCGTCCCCTCTCCCTCGTGCGCCTCCCCTATGAGGTGGCAGCGCTCGTGCGCGAGCGCGACGAGCGAGCCTTTCGCGTAGGGGATGAGCACCTCCATGTGCACGTCGGACGCGGCGGCGGCAGCGCTGATGCGCCGCACGAGCTCCTCGATGCCGAAGCCGGTATGGGCGGACACCACCTGGGCGAACGGGTAGCGGGCGGCAAGGCCCGCGCGCTCCTCGTCAGCGAGGAGGTCCGCCTTGTTGAACACCTCGATGCAGGGGATGCCCTGGGCGCCGATCTGGCCGAGCACCTCGCGCACGGCCTCGGTCTGCCCCTCGAACTCGGGCGACGAGGCGTCGATCACGTGCAGGATGAGGTCAGCGCCCGTGATCTCGTCGAGCGTGGACTTGAACGCCTCCACGAGCGTGGTGGGGAGCTTCTGGATGAAGCCCACCGTGTCGGTGATGGTGATCTCGCGTCCCTCGGGAAGCTCGAACTTGCGGGTGGTGGAGTCGAGCGTGGCGAAGAGCTTGTCGTAGCTGAGCACGTCGGCGTTCGTGAGGCGGTTGATGAGGCTCGACTTGCCGGCGTTGGTGTATCCGGCGAGCGCCACCTTGAACATGCCGCTTGCGTACCGGCTCTCGCGCTGCAGCGCGCGCACCTCCCCCAGATGGGCGAGCTCGCGCTTGATCGAGGTGATGCGCTTGCGCACCATGCGGCGGTCAACCTCGAGCTGGCTCTCGCCTTCGCCGAAGCGCGACCCCACGCCGCCGCCCATGCGATTCGAGGCCAGATGCGCCCACATGCCGCGCAGGCGCGGGTAGAGGTACTGGTTCTGCGCGAGCCTCACCTGCAGGCGCCCCTCGCGGCTGGTGGCGTGCAGGGCGAATATGTCGAGGATGAGCGCCGTGCGGTCGATCACCTTGACGTCTTTGTCAACGATGTGCTCGAGGTTCGACTGCTGCGAGGGCGTGAGCTCGTCGTCGAATATGACCAGGTCGGCGCTGTGGGCGCGCGCGAGGTCGGCGATTTCCGCGGCTTTGCCGCTTCCCACGAACGTGCGCGGGTTGAGGGCGTCGAGCTTCTGCGTGGTGGTGGCCACCACATCGGCGCCGGCGGTGTCGGCAAGGCGCTCGAGCTCGGCGAGCGAGGAGGAGAGCGGCCAGGCAAGGCCCGGGCGGTCGACGCCGACGAGGACGGCGCGCTCGCGGCGCTCCTCCGAGGTGGTGACGGGGCCGCGGTAGATGACGGGTTCGAATTCAGACACGGTAAGGCTCCTTGCTGCGTGCCGTCACGCGCCGGTCGAGAGCCGGGGCAGCTCAACCGGCAGCTCGACCGTGCCGGCGAAGCTCTCGGCGGCAGGCCCCGTCATCATCACGTGGCCGTCGTCGGCCCATCGGACATGAAGCGTGCCGCCGCGCAGGACGAGGTCGTTCTCGCGGGTTGCGCGCCCGGTGAGGAAGGCGGCGACGTTTGTCGCGCACGCGCCCGTGCCGCACGCGAGCGTCTCGCCGCAGCCGCGCTCGAACACGCGCATGTGGATCCCGTCATCCGCGGTGACGGCGAACTCGACGTTGACCTTCTCGGGGAACGCCTCGTGGCGCTCGAAGAAGGCCCCCACGGCGTCAAGGTCGAGCGTCTCAAGCGACTTCTCAGCCGGATCGGCGAACAGCGCGTCGGACACCTCGTCCCAGCTGTCGACGAAGCAGATCGCGTGCGGGTTGCCCATCGACACGCACGTGAAGCGAAACGTGCCCCACGGGGACTCGAGGGGAAGCTCCTTCACGAACGCGGCGCCTTGGTCAGACGCGGCGTTCGCCGGCGCGTCCACGGGCACCTCCGCGGGATCGAGCACGGGGCGGCCCATGTCGACCGTCGCGCTCGTCAGGAGCCCCGCCTCGTCGGTCGTGAAGCTTATGGGCCGCGGGCCGGCGAGCGTGTCGGCGACGAACGCGCCGTCCTGCGCGTTCACGAAGCCGCGGTCCACGAGGAACTTGGCGAAGCAGCGCACGCCGTTCCCGCACATCTGGGCGAGCGTGCCGTCCGAGTTGATGTAGTGCATGTACGCGGCGCAGGCGGGGTTCGCGGAGGGGCGCACGAGGATGACGCCGTCGCCTCCGATGCCGAAGTGCCGGTCGCACAGCCAGCGCACCTGCTCGGTCGTAAGCTCGAGCTCGCGGCTGAAGTCATCGATGAACACGAAGTCGTTTCCCAGCCCGTGGAGTTTGGCGAAGTTGAGTTCCATTCCCTGCTTCCTTGATTACGTCGTCCAGATGCTCATGAGCGCCGCTCCCCTGCCCGCTGCGCCTCGAAGGCCGCGTCAGCGCCGCGTACGAGCGCAAGGGCCTCCTCGGCGAGCGCGTCGGCGTCGAAGTCGTCGGCGTTGATCCAGCGGATGCGCTCGTCCTTGCGAAACCACGTGCGCTGGCGCTTGGCGTAGCGCCGCGTGGCCACCTTGATGCGCTCGACGGCCTCGTCGAGCGTGCACGTGCCGTCGAGGGCCGCGACGACCTCCTTGTATCCTATGGCCTGCGGCGCGGTGATGCCCGCGCGGAAGCCCTGGTTTAACAAAGTCTTTACCTCCTCGACGAGCCCTCGCGCCACCATGTCCTCGACGCGGCGGTCGATGCGGTCCTTAAGGACGTCGGGGTCGACGGCCAGGCCGATGAGCACGACGGGCATGGCAGCCTCGATCTTGCCGAGGTTCTCCTTCTGCTCGGCGTAGCTCATGCCCTCCTCGAGCAGCTCGAAGGCGCGCACCACGCGGCGCACGTTGTTCGGGTGCACGACGGCGGCGCTTCGGGGGTCGCGCTCGCGCAGAAGCTCCCAGAGCGCCTGCGGCCCCTCCTCTTCGGCGAGGCGCGTGTAGCACTCCCGCACGGGGTTGTTCACCTGCTCGCCTTGCGGGAAGTCGTAGTCGTCAACCGCCGCGCGCACGTAGAGCCCCGTGCCGCCTGCGAGCACCGGGCGCCGCCCGCGCTGCGCGATGTCGGCGAAGCAGGCGCGCGCATACGCCTGGAAGAGCGCCGCGGAGTAGGGCTCGCCAGGGTTGACCAGGTCAAGCCCGTGATGCGGGACCACGCGCCCGGAGGGCGCGACCTTGCCCGTGCCGATGTCCATGCCGCGGTACACCTGCATGGAGTCGGCGCTCACCACCTCTCCCCCGACGCGCAGCGCGATGGCCTGGGCGAGGTCGGACTTGCCCGACGCCGTGGGGCCGACGATGCCGATGACGGGTGCGGGCAGGCTCAAGCGCGTCATGCTCTCCGCTTACGCGATCTCGCCCGACAGGTACCACGTGCGGGCCTCGTCGACGCGCACGTTCACGATGGTGCCGGCAAGGTCCTCGATGCGCACGCCCTGCGGGATGCGCGCGTGCACGGTCTGGTTCTTGGGGCTCTTGCCCATGAGGATGGACGCGTCGCGCTTCGACGTGCCTTCGACGAGCACGGGGACCGTCCTGCCCGCCTCGGGCTGGTTGAGCTCGAACGCCTTGCGCTGCACCAGGTCGACCAGGCGGTCGAAGCGCTCCTGGATCACCTCGCGCGGCGTGTCGTCGACCATCTGGGCCGCCGGGGTTCCCTCGCGCTTCGAGTAGATGAACGTGAACACCTGGTGATAGCCCACCTCCTCGACGATGCGGTAGGTGTCCTCGAAGTCCTCGGCCGTCTCGCCGGGAAAGCCCACGATGACGTCGGTCGACAGGGCGATGTCGGGGCAGGCCGCGCGCAGCTTCTCGATGAGGCCGAGGTAGTGCTCGCGCGTGTAGCGGCGGTTCATGGCCGCAAGGATGCGGTTCGAGCCCGACTGCACGGGCAGGTGGAGCGCAGGCTGCAGCGAGCGGAGCGTGGCGAAGCGCTCGATCACCTCGTCGGTCAGGTCCTTCGGGTGGCTCGTGGCGAAGCGCAGGCGCTCGATGCCCGCGGCGTCGACGACGTCGAGCACGTCGGCGAAGCGCGGCGCGCCGTAGAGGTCGCGCCCGTAGGAGTTGACGTTCTGCCCGAGCAGGGTGATCTCCTTCACGCCGGCTGCGACGTAGCCGCTCGCCTCGGCCGCGATGTCCTCGAGCGGGCGCGACTTCTCGCGTCCGCGCACGTACGGGACGATGCAGTAGGAGCAGAAGTTGTCGCAGCCGATGGTGATGGGCAGCCACGCCGCCCACGCAAGCTCGCGCGAGCTGGGCAGCTCGGTGGGAAAGGAGCTCGACGCGTCGAGGACCTCCACCTGATGGCCGCCCTCGTCGATAGCTGCCATGAGCAGCGCGGGGAGCGAGCCGAGGTTGTGCGTGCCGAACACCACGTCGAGGTGCGGCAGGTCGCGCGTGAGCTTCTCGCCGTCGCGCTGGCCGATGCAGCCGCCCACGGCGACGATGCGCTTGGACAGCGGCGTCTGCGGGCGCAGGGCCACGTTCTTCAAGGAGGCCACCTGCCCGTAGAGGCGCACGTCAGCCGCCTCGCGCACGCAGCACGTCATGAAGACGACGATGTCGGCCTCCTCGATGGTGGCGACGGACGTGGCGCCGAGCCCCTCGAGCATGCCGGAGATGCGCTCGGAGTCGTGCTTGTTCATCTGGCACCCGAAGGTGTGGACGCAGAAGGTGAGACCGAAGAGGGTTGACATGGGCGGCCTCTAGTCGCGCGCGGCGTCAGGCGTGCGCGCGCCGCCGCGGATGGAGCGCGGCTCGACGGCGAAGCGGATGGCCGTGCGGTACTCGCCGTCGATCACGATGTCGGCGAAGGAGGGCACGCACACGATCTCGATGCCGATGGGCGAGAGGAAGCCGCGGGAGATGGCGATGGCCTTCACCGCCTGGTTGACCGCGCCGGCGCCCACCGCCTGGATCTCGACGACGACGCCGTCCTTTATCATGCCGGCGATGGCGCCGGCGACGGAGGCGGGAGATGACTTGGATGATACCTTGAGGCACCCGATCTCGGGTTTTTGTTCTGTCGACACGTGCGTTCCTTGTTCGTTCGATGCTCCGGGTATGGTGCGTTCAGCGTGCGCCCTGCCGCATGTCTTGTGATGCCGCTTGTGGGCACAAATATATATTCTATCTGATGAGACACTTGTACGCAACAGATGCGGCGCAGCTAGGAGAGCTTTTCCACGGGGATGGTGATGGTGATGGCCTCTTGCGTCACGCGGACGCGCGGCTCGACGTCAGGCTCGAGGTAGTAGCGCCGCGCGACGTCGGCGAAGGCGCTGCGCGCGGCATCGCGCAGAAGCGCGGCGTCGGGCTCGGCGAGCTTGAGGCCGCGCCTGTCGCGCGCGCTTGCAGCCTTGGCGCGAGCGGGCGCGGCCGCGGGGAAGCTCTCGGCCTGCAGGCGCTCGAGCAGCGACGGCGTGCCTTTGATGGCGCCGTCGACGATGCGGCGCGCCGAGCGCTCCGACATCGGCAGGCCCAGGTCAGCGGCGATCTGGGCGAAGGCGGCCGGGTCGGTTGCGCAGGCGAGGCGCTTCGTGAGCGCGAGATCGCCCGAGGCGAAGGTGCGCTCGGCGAGCGAGGTAGTCGCGCGGCCGTACTCGTACAGGGTGGCTGCGATCTCGGTGGCCGAGCCGCAGTAGACGCTGCACTCCCGGCGGTGCTCGAGCGCGAACTCGGCGGCGGTGCGCACGATGTTGCGGGGCCCGCGCATGGCGTGCACGCCGTCACGCACCTCGAAGCGGGGGAACGTCGACTGGTCGGTCTTCTCCTTGAGCTTCTTCAGGTTCGTCCTGACGACGAGGGAGGTGCCGGCGCCTTCGTCTGAGGCGGCGACGTAGGCTTCCTCGGCGTTCACGGAGACGGAGTAGAGCGCCATGCCGCGCCCGTGCATGCCCCACTTGTCCATGTGGGCCGTCTCAAGCTTCGAGGTGACGCGCGGCTCGAACACCCGCGCGCGCATGCTCTCGGGGATGCCGCAGCCGTCGTCGATCACGGTGAGCGTGCGCGTCATGTCGTCGCGCTGCGCGGCGACGAACACGTGGCGCGCAGCGGCGTCGCGGGCGTTGCGCAGAAGCTCGATCACGATGTCCTCGGTCGAGCGGATGTCCTGGGCGGCCTGGCGCTTCTCGGCCTCGGTGCTCCGAAGACGAACGTAGCCACCCCCGAAGTCCTGCTCGACGCGGAGGTGGCTATCGCCGCACACTGACTCCACGAACGTGGCCAGCGCGTTCTCGCTCATGTTACTTTGCGTAGTCGACGGCGCGGCTCTCGCGGATCACCACGACCTTCACCTGACCGGGGTACTGCATCTCGCTCTCGATCTGATGGGCGATGTCGTGCGCGAGGACGACGGCCTGCGCCTCGTCGACCACCTCGGGCTTCACCATGACGCGCACCTCGCGGCCGGCCTGGATGGCGTAGGTGCGCTCGACGCCCTCGTGTGCGTTGGCGATCTCCTCGAGCTTCTCGAGGCGCTTGATGTAGGCGTCGAGCGTCTCCTTGCGGGCGCCGGGGCGCGCGGCGGAGACGGCGTCGGCCGCCTGGATGAGCACGTCGAGGATGGTGTTGGGCTCGACGTCGGCGTGGTGCGCCTCGATGGCGTGCACGATCTCGGCCCGCTCGCCGAAGCGGCGCGCGAGGTCGGCGCCGATGACGGCGTGGCTGCCCTCGACCTCGTGGTCGACCGCCTTGCCGAGGTCATGCAGAAGGCCCGCGCGCTTGGCGGGGATGGGGTCGAGCCCGAGCTCGGAGGCCATGACGCCTGCGAGGTAGGCCACCTCGAGCGAGTGGTTGAGCACGTTCTGCCCGTAGGAGGTGCGGTAGCGCAAGCGGCCGAGCGTGCGCACGAGCTCGGGGTCCAAGTCGTGGATGCCGGTGTCGAACACGGCCTGCTCGCCCGCCTCCTGGACGCGCTGGTTCACGAAGGAGACGGCCTTGCCGTACATCTCCTCGATGCGCGCGGGGTGGATGCGCCCGTCAGCGACGAGGTTCTCCATGGTGACGCGGCCGATCTCGCGGCGGACCGGGTCGAAGCACGAGATGGTCACGCACTCCGGCGTGTCGTCGATGATGAGGTTCGTGCCGGTGAGCTGCTCGAACGAGCGGATGTTGCGCCCCTCGCGGCCGATGATGCGGCCCTTGAGGTCATCCGACGGGATGTGGATGGTGGACACCGTGTTCTCGGCCGAGTGGTCGGCGGCCACGCGCTGGATCGCGAGGCTCAGGATCATGCGCGCCTTCTTGTCGGCCTCGGCCTTGGTGCGCGTCTCCGCGTCGCGGATGATGGCGGCGGACTCGTGGGTGACCTCGTCGCGCAGGGCGTCGAGCATCTCGGCCTTCGCCTCCTGCGGCGTCATGCCCGCCACGCGCTCGAGGCGGCGGCCCATCTCCACCTCGGCAGCGTCGAGGTCGCGCTCGCGGCGCTCGATCTGGCCCTGGAGGGACGAGAGCTGGTGCTCGCGCGCGTCAAGCGTCTCGACGCGGCGGTCGAGCGACTCCTCGCGCTGCGACACGCGGTTCTCGGCCGCGCGCACCTCGCGCAGGCGCTCCTTGTTCTCGTCGTCAACGCGCTGCTTGTACTGAATCGCCTTGTCCTTAGCCTCGATGTCGGCCTCGCGGCGCATGTTCTCCGCCTGTCGCTTCGCGTCTTCGACAAGCGCAGACGCCTCATCAGCAGCCTTTTTCGTGAGCGAGGCTGCCTCGTCGGCGGCCTTCTTCGTGGAAGAGTTTGCGATGAAGCGCGCAACGACGATACCGAGAGCGATGCCGACGGCGACGCCGACAATGAGCAGGATCATCTCGATCATGTGCTCCCCCTTTCGTCTGAGTTGGTTACGTCTTTAAGGTGGTCAGTCAACAAAAAATGCCGGCAACAAGCCGACATGAGCAATAGGCACGACAGGATAGACTCACTATGAAGTTATATCTATAGGCAAATACCCATCGGGTACGTATCGCTCAAAGCAAGAATCAAGTATACCGCATCAAGAGGCCGTTTCGCCTGAGCAAATGCGAACGGATTATCCTTCCTCACACCATATCCGCGCAGCGGAGGTTGCGACGTCCGAGGAGAAGCCCTTCGCGACGCAGCGGCGGAAGGCCGCCTCGCGCTTGTTCTTGGCGCGCGGCGGGCGCGCCCTGATGGCGGCGAGCGCACGGGCCACCTCGTCGCCCTCGCCTGCGTCAAGGTGGTCGCGGTAGGCGTCGAGGGCGCTGACGTCTATGCCGAGCTCCTCGATCTCCGCCTCGGCGAAGCGCAGGCCCTTGCCGGCGGCGAGCGTGGCGCGCACGAGCGCCTCGGCGTAGCGGACGTCGTCGAGCGCGCCGACGCGGCAGGCGCGCTCGATCGCACGGTCGGCCGCCTCGGGGGCGAAGCCGGCGCGCATGAGCTTGTCGCGCATGCGCGCCGTGGACTGCTCGCGCACGCTCACGCAGCGCAGGACCTTCTGGTACGCCTCGTCAGCCTGCTCCTCGAGGGTGCTCGGCTCGGCGGAGCTGACGTGAGCAGCCTCAGAGCCTGTTGGACTTTCCGGCTTTAAGGAAGACGCGGCGGCTGCGAAGCTCACACGCCCCGCAGGGTGGCGTGCGGCTTTCGGGGAGCGGGCGGGGAGCGGCGCGCGCTCCCCGCCCGCTCCCCCGCCCTCGATGGCGGCTATGCTGCCTCTCAGCTGCTCGATCACGCTGCTCTTCGACGACATGGGCGCGCGCTACTTCCGCTTGCCGTCTTTCGGGAGCGGCGTGGCCGCGTCCTCGCCGAGGTTCTGGTCGAGGACCGGGATGTCGAACGCCTCGCGCACCTTGCGCTCGATCTCATCGCGCATGTCGGGGTTCTCCCGCAGGGTGTTCTTCGCCGCCTCGCGTCCCTGGCCGAGGCGCTCCTCGCCGTAGGTGTACCACGCGCCGCTCTTCTTCGCGACGCCGCACTCGACGGCCATGTCGATGATGCAGCCCTCGCGCGAGATGCCCTCGCCGTACATGAGGTCGAACTCCGCCTGGCGGAACGGCGGCGCCACCTTGTTCTTGACGACCTTGGCGCGCACGCGGTTGCCGACGATCTCGCCGCTCTGCTTGATGGAGTCGATGCGGCGGATGTCGATGCGCACGCTCGCGAAGAACTTGAGCGCGCGGCCGCCCGTGGTGGTCTCGGGGTTGCCGAACATGACGCCGATCTTCTCGCGCAGCTGGTTGATGAAGATGCACGTGGTGTTCGACTTGGAGAGCGAACCGGCGAGCTTGCGCAGCGCCTGCGACATGAGGCGCGCCTGCAGGCCGACCGTGGTGTCCCCCATCTCGCCCTCGATCTCGGCGCGCGGGACGAGCGCCGCCACCGAGTCGATCACCACGCAGTCGATGGCGCCCGAGCGCACGAGCATGTCGCAGATCTCGAGCGCCTGCTCGCCGGTGTCGGGCTGGGAGATGAGGACCTCGTCGATGTCGACGCCGAGGCGCGCGGCGTAGACGGGGTCAAGCGCGTGCTCGGCGTCGATGAAGGCGACGATGCCGCCCATGGCCTGGGCCTCCGCCAAGATCTGGAGCGCGAGCGTGGTCTTGCCGCTGGACTCGGGGCCGTAGATCTCGATGATGCGCCCGCGCGGCACGCCGCCGATGCCGAGCGCCGCGTCGAGCGGGAGCGCGCCGGTAGGGATGACGCCGATGTTGAGGTCCGCGCCGCCCTCGCCGAGCTTCATGATGGAGCCCTTGCCGAACTTCGACTCGATCTGGTCGGTCGTGAGCTTGAGCATCTTCTCTTTGTCTTGGTTCATGTGCGCTCCTTTGCGTGCGGCGGCGTAGGCTGTTCGTCTTGAAACGGTATACGCCTATTATACGAACACCTGTTTGTTGGTCAAGGAGGTTTCCCTTTTTTCCCGAGAAAGTTCTGCGGGCGCGCCTTGACGCCTTGCAGCATAGCGGCGCCGCCTGACGGCGTGATGGCGGGGAGTTGGCCAGGATGCGGCAGGAGGCTGCGCCCTAAGGCGCATGACGCGGCGGCGGGAGGTCGCCTGCATGTCGCCTCTACCTGGCGCACGTCAAGCAAAAGCGCGCCGCGTCCTGGCGGGCAGAGCCGCCGCGCATGACGCAGCGCGCCACGCGAAGTCGCGCTACACCTCGCCCGCGAGGGCGCAAAGCGCCTCGAGGGCCGTCTGCTGGCGGACCTGCTCGCGCGTCCCCTCGAAGCAGCGCGTCCAGGAGCGCGCCTCGCCCTCGGAGGCGAGGCCGAACCAGACGGTCCCCACGGGCTTGCCCTCCTCGGCTCCCCCGGGGCCGGCGATGCCGGTGACGGCGACGGCCACGTCGGCGCCGAGCGTGCGCCGGGCCCCGCGCGCCATGTCCTCGGCCACCTCGGCGCACACCGCGCCCTGCGCCTCGAGCACGCCCGCGTCGACGCCGAGGACGCCGTGCTTCACCTCGTTCACGTAGCTCACCACGCCGCCGCGCACCACTTCCGAGCTGCCGGGAACCGACGTGAGCGCGCTCGAGATCATGCCGCCCGTGAGACTCTCGGCCGTGGCCAGGCGCGTGCCGCTCGCCAGCGCCTTGGCGACCACCGCGCGCGCCTGGTCGTGAACGAGCGCGTCGAGCTCGTCCACCGAGGGCACCTCCCTGCCCGCCGCGCCCTTCGCCGCGCCCTCGGGCCTGTCCTCGGCTCCGCTTCCAGCCGCGTCCTTCGCCTTCCCGCGGGCCTTCGCCGGCGCGAAGCCGAGGAGGTGGCGCGCCTTCGACAGGTAGTCGAGCATCGACACGATGGTGAGCACGAGGGCGACCAGCATGACGAGCCACGACAGCACGTAGAGCGGGTCGCCGAGCGCAGAGCCGACCGTGGCCGGATGCAGGCCGTCCTTCACGAGGAACAGCACGATGGCGACGATCTGGAACACCGTCTTGGCCTTGCCGTACCAGCTCGCGGCGATGACCTCGCCCTTCGTGGCGGCGATCATGCGCACGCCCGAGACGATGAACTCGCGCGCCAGTATGATGAGCACGGGCCACGACGGCAGCACGCCGAGCTCCACGAGCGCGAGCAGCGCCGCCGCCACGAGGATCTTGTCGGCGAGCGGGTCCATGAACTTGCCGAAGTCGGTGACCTCGCCGCGGCTGCGCGCGAGGTAGCCGTCGATCCAGTCAGTGCACGAGATGAGGACGAACACCCCCGCCGCCATGAGCGACTTCATCTGCATGCTGACGAAGCCGAGCCCGAGCCACTCGGGCCAGGGGCTCAAGAGGACGAGCACGAACACCGGCACGAGGCAGATGCGCGTGAGCGTGATGACGTTGGCAGGTGTCCAGAGCTTCTCGGGCATGCGCTACTCCGCCTCCATCTCGTACATGAGGGTGTCGCCGACGCACACCTCCACGATGCTGCCCACCTCTCCGGCGTCGAGGTAGGTGACCCCGTCGACCTCGGGCGCCTGGCACTGGGCGCGCCCGAAGAGCTGCCCGTCCTCCTCGCGGCCCTCCACGAGCACGCGCACGGTGCGCCCTGCGCGCTCGGCGACGCGCGCGGTGCAGGCCGCGTCGGCGATGTCGCGCAGGCGCTGGGCGCGGTCGGCCTTCTCGTCCTCGTCAACCTGGTCGGGCAGGTCGAAGGCGCGCGTGCCCTCCTCGCGCGAGTAGGCGAACACGCCCACGTAGTCGAAGGGCGCCTCGGCCACGAAGTCGCAGAGGTCCTCGAACTGCTCGTCCGTCTCGCCGGGGAAGCCCGCGATCAGCGTGGTGCGCAGCGTGACGTCGGGCACGGCGGCGCGCACGCGCTCGATGAGCGCCTCGAACTGCGCGCGTGACCCGCGGCGGTTCATGGCGCGCAGGAGCGCCTCGTCGACGTGCTGCAGCGGGATGTCCAGATACGAGCAGATGTTGTCGTGGCCCGCCATCACCGCGAGCAGCTCGTCGGTCACGCCCTCGGGCTGCAGGTACATGACGCGGAACCACGTGCTCGGGAACTCCTCGGCGAGGTCCGCCATGAGGCGCGCGAGCGTGCTCGGCTCGTCGAAGTCCTGGCCCCAGCGCCCCGTGTCCTGCGCGATCAGGACGATCTCGCGCGTGCCGGCGGCCACGTGCTCGGCGACGCTTGCGCGGATGTCGGCGGCGGGGAAGCTGTGGTAGCGCCCGCGGATGAGCGGGATGGCGCAGTACGAGCACCAGCGGTCGCAGCCGTCGGAGATCTTCACGTAGACGGACGGCGGCGCGGGGGCGTCGGCGCTCGCCGGCGCGACGCCGGCGGGAGGCTCGCCCGCACCTGCGCCGCCGCGCGGCGGCGTGACGAGGACGCTGTCGTCCTCCACGCCCAGGCAGCGCCCGATGACCGCGACGATGTCATCCTCGCGCGAGCAGGGCACGAAGGCCGCCGCCTCGGTGAGCTCCTCTTCCAGGTCAGCGCCGTAGCGCGCGGGCATGCACCCCGCCACCACGACGTGCGCGCTGCCCGCCGCCACGCGCGGCAGGCGCGCCGCCTCGAAGATGGCCTCGAGGCTCTCCTCGGTGGCCGACTGGATGAAGGAGCACGTGTTCACCACGATGACGTCGGCGTCCTCCACGTCGGGGGTGATCGCGTAGCCCGCCTCGGCCAGGCGCTTCGACATGGCGGCCGTGTCGACCTCGTTCTTCGCGCAGCCCATCGTCACGAACGCCACGCGCCATATGTCGCGCTCGCCCTCGGCCACGTCTGCATTCCGCATCTCGTCCATGTGGCGCGCGCCCTAGCGGTAGTTCACGTACTGGAGCGGCTGCCCGTAGTCCTGGCCCTTCAGAAACGCGATGACCTCCTGGAGGGTGTCGCGCGACGCCGAGCTCACGCGGAGCTGGTCGCCCTCGATCTGCACCTTGCACTTGAGCTTCAGGGCCTTGACGTCCTTGTTGATCTTGCCGGCCGTCTCCTTGTCGATGCCGTTGACGACGGTGGCCACGCGACGCACCGACTGGCCCGTGGCGGCGATGGCATCGCCCCACTTCACAGCCGTGAGGTCGATGCCGCGCTTGATGAGCTTGCTGTCGATGACGTCGATGACCTGCTTGGCCACGAAGTCAGCCGGCGCGGACACCGTGATGGTCTGCTTGGCCTTGTCGAGCGCGATCTCGGCGCCCGAGTCCTTGAGGTCGTAGCGCTGCGCGATCTCCTTGCGCGCCTGCTGAAAGGCGTTGTCGACCTCCTGCATGTCGACGACGGACACGATGTCGAAGCTGGATTCCTTGGCCATGTTCAAGTTCCTTTCACGTAGTTCGAGGGTGGATGTATGCGTAGTTCAGTAAGCGCGGTTTAGCGGGAGGCTGCGGCGCTCGAAGACGAGCTCGAAGAACCGCCGCCTGCCGCGTTCGAGGCCGAAGACGACGAGGCTGATGAGGAGGCGCTCGAAGACGCCGAGGACGAGCTCTTGCCTTCGCCGTGCTCGGCCTCCCAGTCGTCCTTGATCTTCGTGAAGTCAACCGACCAGGTGGGGATGCCGCCGTTGGCCTGCGTGTACTTGAGCTCCTCCCCGTCGACCGTGACGGAGACGGCGTCAACCATCCAGGCGCTCAGGCTCCACGTGCCGGTGACGCTGACGGTCTCCTCGACCGGCGGCGAGAGCAGCTTGCTCTCGGTGGTGCCGTCGTTGGTGATCTCAGCGTAGACGTCCTTCGACCCCGAGATCTTGTAGACGACCTGCGCGCTGGTGGGAGCCGTCTCAACGGGCTCGACCGCCGGCTCGCTCTCGGGGCTTGAGGTGTCGGTGAGGCCCGAGATGGGCACATTGGGCACGTCTTGCGCGGCGTCCTGCTTGCCGCCGAGCACGAACACGAGCACGACGATCAGGATGAGCACCACCACGGCTGCGCCGATGATGAGCGGCAGGCGCGACATCGAGGGCACCCGGCCGTTCTGCGCCGACGAGTACAAACTTGGGTACGAGTTTCCGCCCACGAAGCCCTGGCGCGGCTCGCCTCCCCGGCTGCGACCGCCGCGCTGCGCGCTGCGCGCACGGCCGTCGGCACGTCCGGGAGCTGCGCCCCGCGGCGCACTGCGGCCCTCCCGCGAGGGACGCGCAGGGCCGGCGGAGCGCGCGGACGCCCGTCCGCCGCCTTCGCCGCGCGGACGGCGCCCCTGCCCCTCGGCACGGCGGGCATCGACGCGGGCGTACCCCGACTCGTACGCATGAACCTCGTCGAGGTACAGCGAGGTGACCTCGGTGGGGTTGAGCCCCACGAGTCGCGCATAGGCGCTGATCATGTTGCGGGTGTATCCGCGCGGCGGCAGGTAGGCGAAGTCGGCCTCCTCGATGGCGCGCAGGATGTCGGGGCGCACGCGCAGACGGTGCGACACAGTTGACAGATCGAGCCCGCGCGCCTCGCGCGCCTCGCGCAGAAGCCCTCCGTAGGATCTTTGACGCGCCACGTTCCTACTCCTTCACTTGCCCAGAGCTCGCCTAGAGCTCGTCATTGTCCTTGAACGCCTTGAGCGTCTCAAGTTCCAAGGGGTCGCTCACGAGCACCTCGCGCGGCTTCGAGCCGTTCGCGGGGCCCACGACGCCCTGTTCCTCCAACTGATCCATTATACGGCCTGCTCGCGCGTAACCCACCTTCAAGCGCCGCTGAATGTTAGATGTTGAGCCCAAGCCGCTCGAAACCACAATATCTGCGGCCTCCCACAGAAGCGGGTCCTCCGCATCTGAGCCGCCGTCGCCCGAGGGCGAGGAGGCGCCGAGCGTGACCACGTTGGTGGAGAGGATCTCGGTGTGGTACTCGGGCTCGCCCTGCTCCTTGAGCATGGACACCACGGCGTTGATCTCGTCCTCGGACACGTAGCAGCCCTGGATGCGCTGCGGCTTGGCGTACTCGGGCTTGGACAGCAGCAGATCTCCCAGCCCGATGAGGTTCTCGGCGCCCGGCGTGTCGAGGATGACGCGCGAGTCGATGCCCGAGGCCACGTTGAACGCGATGCGGTTCGTGATGTTCGCCTTGATGAGGCCCGTCACCACGTTCGTGGAGGGGCGCTGGGTGGCCACGATGAGGTGGATGCCGGCTGCGCGCGCGAGCTGGGCGATGCGGCTGATGGAGAACTCCACCTCCTTGCCCACGTTCATCATGAGGTCGGCGAGCTCGTCGATGATGATGACGATGTAGGGCATTTCCGCAGGGTACTCCCAGTGCTCGGCCTCCTCCCCCGTCGCCTTTGCGCGCTCCTCCTCGGCAAGCGCCGCCTGCGCCTTGGCGTTGTACTGCCCGATGTTGCGGGCGCCGACCTTCGAGAAGATCTTGAGGCGCTTCTCCATCTCGGCGACGCCCCAGGACAGCGCGCTCGCGGCCTCCTTGGCCTCGGTGACCACGGGCACGTAGAGGTGCGGGATGCCGTTGTAGGGCGTGAACTCCACGCGCTTGGGGTCGATCATGATGAAGCGCACCTCGGAGGGCGTGGCGCGCATGAGGATGGACATGATCATGGCGTTGATGGACACCGACTTGCCCGAGCCGGTGGTGCCGCCGATGAGCAGGTGCGGCATGCGCGCGAGGTCGGACACGACGGAGTGCCCCTCGACGTCCTTGCCGATGGCGATCTGGAGGGGGCCGGGGCCCGCGTCGCCGAGCACGTCGGAGAGGTACACCGTCTGGCGCGCGCGGTTGGGCACCTCGATGCCCACGTAGTTCGTGCCGGGGATGGGCGCGAAGATGCGCACGCCCGGCGCGGCGAGTGCGAGCGCGATGTCGTCGTTCAAGGCCGTGACGCGGCTCACGCGCACGCCGGCGGGCAGGTCGACCTTGAACAGCGTCACCGTGGGGCCGGCCACCCAGCCCACGACCTCGGCCATGATGCCGAAGTCCTCGAGCGTCTCCTGCAGGCGCGCGGACGTCTCGGAGAGCTCGGACTCGGGGGCCCGGCCCGCCTCGCCCTTCTTGGGCGAGGCCAGCAGCGACATCGGCGGCAGCTTGAATCCCTCGAGCGGGCGCGGCGTGGCCACCGGCGAGGCGCTCGCGCTGCGGCGCGGCTTGGCGGCGGTGCCCGCGCCTGCGCCCGCGCGCTCCTCGGCGGCGCGCTTCTTGCCGAGCTTGCGCGTGAGGGCCACGGGCACGTCCTGGTCGAGGGCGCC